>NZ_JBJNIO010000147.1:0-165000 GCF_056324145.1 Wenzhouxiangella sp. YN1 | reverse complement strand
GGTGATGGCGAACGGCAGGCCAAGGCCGCTCAGCGACTTCGAAAGGCAGATGATGTCAGGCTTGATGCCGGCTGCCTCGAAGCTGAAGAAGGGGCCGGTGCGCCCGCAGCCCACCTGAATGTCGTCGACGATCAGCAAGACGCCGTGTCGGTCCAGTATGGCTGCGAGCTTCTTCAGCCACTCCATGCGCGCCACGTTGACGCCGCCTTCGGCCTGCACCGTCTCGAGAATGACGGCGGCCGGCTTGTCCACTCCCGAGCCTTCGTCTTCGAGAACCCGCTCCAGCAGCTGAAGGCTACTGTCGCTGTCCTGACCCAGGTAGCCATCGAAAGGCATCTGGGACGCATTGGCCAGCGGCACGCCGGCACCGGCACGCTTGCCCGAGTTGCCGGTCACCGACAGCGAACCCAGGGTCATGCCGTGGAAGCCGTTGGTAAACGAAATCACGTTCTGGCGACCAGTGACCTTGCGTGCCAGCTTCAGCGCCGCCTCGACGGCATTGGTGCCGGTAGGCCCCGGAAACTGGATCTTGTAGTCCATTCCCCGCGGCTTGAGGATGACCTCTTCGAAACGCTCCAGGAAGCGGCCACGCGCAGCACTGCCCATATCGAGGCTGTGCACGATGTGATCTTCGGCGAGGTAATCCATCAGCGCCGATTTGATCTCGGGATTGTTGTGGCCATAGTTGAGCACGCCGGCGCCGGCGAAGAAATCGATGTACTCGGTTCCGTCTTCGGCAATCAGACGCGCGCCCCGCGAATGCGTGAACACGGTGGGGAAGTTGCGTATGTAACTGCGCACTTCCGATTCAAGTCGATTGATGGTTTCAAGATGATGACTCATTTATACACTCACTAACTCAAGTTTGAATTCGGTTTGAACGGGCCGATGCGAAACAGCTCTTCGGGCTCGTGGCCGTCAGGAAAGTGTTCGGCCAGCATGAAATCACTGACCCGGCACTCAACGCCCCGGTCGCGGGCGACCCCACGAAAGAGCTTTCGAGACGCCGTGTTGTCCGGCGTCACCGAGGCTTCGAGCCAGCGCGCATCCGGGTTCTGCTCCAGAAACGCCTCCAGGAGCCGACGCGCCATGCCCTGCTTGCGCATGAAGGGCGCAACACCCACCTGCCAGACGAACACGGTGTCAGGGCGCTGCGGCGGGCGATGCCCGAGCACGAAGCCGGCCAGCTTGCCGTCGACCTCCGCGACTACGCAGGTGTCGGCAAAGTCGATACAGAACAATACATAGAAGTAAGCGGTGTTCAATTCAAGACCGCCCATCTCCCTGACCAGCTCGTACATGCGCCCACCGTCTTCGGCGCGCGCCTGGCGAAACACCGGCTGGCTCTGCGCTGACGCTTGTTCAGGCAGCGACATTGCCCACCTCGGTATCACTGTCATTGATATCGAAACGGTCGTGGAAGAGCTGCATGGCGCGCTCGACGGCGTTGCAGTCGATCAGGCAGGTCACCGCATGCTCAAAGCGCATGACCTCATGCACGGCAATCCCTTCGGATTCGAGCTTGCGACGGGCAATCTCTTCAACGCGCGCGTCGCTGCCGGCCTTGTAGCCCACTGCTGAGACGCTGGCAATCGGGCCGCTGACGACGATGCCGTGGTCGAACTCTTCGCGAATCGAGTTGGCCAGGCCCTCATCGTCGGCCAGCTGACCGATCGAGATCAGATAGCGGCCCGACTCGCCCTCGGCCAGCTCGGGCACGAAGATATCGAGGTCGTCGAGCCGATCAGCCAGCTTGGCGTGGTTGGCGGTGGCATCGAACTCGACCTGCAGCAGCTCGTCATGGCTGGCTACGCCAACGATGCGCGCGTGCTTGAGTTCGGGCTCGGCCCGCACGATGGTCTCTTCGCTGCCCTCGCCGTGCGCCTTGCGGCAAACGATGGTCACGCCGTGCTTGATGGCGTAGTCAATGGCACGCTCGTTGAGCACGCCAGCGCCGTGATGCGCCAGGGTTTTCATTTCCGCCAGACTGATCTTGTTCAGCCGCGTGGCGTCAGGCACCTTGCGCGGATCCGCCGTGTAGACGCCGTCAACGTCGGAATAGATTTCACAGCGACCAGCGCCGACGGCCGCCGCCAGCGCAACCGCCGTGGTGTCAGAACCGCCACGGCCCAGCGTGGTGATGTCGCCGTCCGGGCTCTCGCCCTGAAAGCCGGCCACAACGACGATCTTGCCCTCGGCCAGGGTCTCGAGCATGCGCTCGGGATCAACCGTATTGATGCAGGCGTTCATGTGTGAATCACAGGTCTTGACGCCGGCCTGAAGGCCGGTCAAGGACACCGCCTCGTGACCCAGGTCGTGCAGCGCCAGGCTCAACATCGAGGCCGAAGCCTGCTCCCCGGCCGCGAGCAGCATATCGAGCTCGCGATGCTCGGGATTGGAGTTGAGCTTGCCGGCACGCGCCAGCAGCTGGCTGGTGGTCTTGCCACGCGCCGACACCACAACCACAACGCCCTTGCCCGCTTCCTTGCAACGGGCAACGCGTTCGGCCACGGCCTGAAGCTGCTTGTCTTCGGCCAGCGAGGAACCGCCATATTTTTGAACGATGATTTCCATCTTTCAGATCGTCTTTGATTTGAGTGAAAAGTCTGCTCTGTTTCAGCTCTTGCCCGGGTGCATGGGCGCCAGGGCCGAGCCTTCGTCCTTGGTGTGCAGGATGTCGACCAGCGCTTCGAGGCTCTGACTGAGCTCGTCGAGCTGTTCTTCCCGCAGCCGCGTTAAGGCATCGAGCAAAGCGCCCTGCGCCGGCAAAGGTGCGGTGGCGAGCAGCTGTGCGCCTTGATCGGTCACGAACAGCTGAACCACTCGCTGATCCGGACCCTGGCGTGAGCGGCGCAGCAGCCCCTTGCCCTCGACCTTGTCGAGCAGGTTGCTGGCCGTAGCCGGCCGGATCGACAGCCGACGCGCCACCTCGGACACGCTCAACCCGGGCTTGCGGTCAACCTCCCACAGCGCCCACAACTGGGCCGCGCTGAGGCCGCACTGGCGCTCTACCCAGGCCGAATGCGCCTGAACGGCACGCACAGCCACACGAAAGTTCCGTACAACCCCCATCACGCGGGGGTCATCGGGCTCGTTCACCAGCGCGCTGCTGATCGCCGCCTCAGGCGACGATTGCGAACCGTTGGCTACCTGGTTGTTCGATTCACGGGATCTCATTTGCGGCTAATTATATGCCGAAAATCATCTTGGTGGCTAAAGATTTGGCGAAATAATATTGCCCGGCAAAAGAAATTGAAGATATATTCACAAAATCAAGGGGTTAGGAAAAGGCGCCAGGAGATTCAGCGCGCGACACCGCCGCAAAATTCCGCCGCAATTGTTAGAAACGCCCGCGCGAACGGCGACTGCCCCAGTACAGAATCAGGCCGAAACCGAACAGCATGCCGCCCAGGTGGGCAAAATGCGCCACCCCGGCCATCGTGCCGGTCATGCCGAAAAACAGCGTCAGCAGACCATAGCCGACGACAAAGTACTTGGCCTTCATGGGAATGGGCGGAATCAGCAAGACGATGGTGCTGTTGGGGAACATCATGCCAAACGCCAGCAACAGGCCGAAGACCGCCCCCGAGGCGCCGATGGTGGGATAGACATCACCGGCGAACGCGGCCACGGCAAGCTGAATCACGGCCGCGCCGATCATGCAGACGAAATAGTAGGTCAGAAAACGACGCGCACCCCACACGCGCTCGACCGGCAGGCCGAACATGTAGAGCGCAAACATGTTGAAGAACAGGTGCCCAAACCCGCCGTGCAGAAAACCGTAAGTCACCAGCTGCCACGGCACAAATCCGGTCGCCATGCTGCTGCCGTCGGAAAAGCGAATGACGTCCGGCGTTGCCAGCGGCCACAGGGCAAACAGGCGCAGCACATCCTGCATGGCCGTCATCTGCAGAAAGTACGCCAACACCGTGACTCCCAGCAGAATCATCGATACCGGGGGCGAGTTCCGGCCGCCCAGCCTGCGCATCCGGTTCATTGCAACTCCTCAATCCAGGCCTCAAGACCAGCGCGACCCTCGATGGCCCTGCCACTGCCCACCGCAGCGCGCACACGGGCCACGTCAGCAGCTGTCCATACCGGCGAATCAGACGACCAGCGCTGCTTGATATGGGTCACGATCGCGGCCACGCGGGCATCATCGATATGCTGCATTGGCGGCATGTAGCCGGCATAACGCTGCCCGACCACTTCGATCTCGCCACGCAGGCCCAGCAGGATCAGCGCCGTCAGGCCGCGGGGCGGCAGGGCCAGCCACTCGGATTCAGCCAGCGGCGGAAACGTCGGCGCACGACCCTGACCCTCCACACCGTGACAGCCGGCGCAGAAGCGCGCGTAAGCGGCCCCGCCCGGGGTCTGATCGGCCTCTGGCCCGGAGCCGTCACCGCAAGCGACCAGCAACACCGCAAGCAGCAGTGCCGCAATCGGCAGCGGTTTACAATGCAAGTTGCGCGGCAATTGGCTTATCCTTCCTGTCATGTCCATCAACTGCGTTACGGTTTACGCTGCCTCCAGCCAGGCGCTGGACGCCGCCTATCTCGATGCTGCCGAGCGACTGGGCCGTCACCTCGGTCGCGCCGGGCTGCGCATCGTCTACGGCGGCGGCAGCACCGGCCTGATGGGCGCCATGGCCGATGGTGCGCTGGCCGAGGGCGCTGAGGTCCACGGCATCATCCCCGAGTTTCTCACGCGTGTCGAGCGCGGGCACCAGGGGTTGCACCAACTTGAAGTGGTTGCCGACATGCGCATTCGCAAGGCCCGGATGCTGGAGGAGGGCGACGCCGTCGTCACGCTGCCAGGCGGCTGCGGCACCTTCGAGGAGCTGTTCGAGGCCATGACCCTGAAGCGCCTGGGCCAGTTCCTGGGACCCATCGTGCTGGTCAACACCGGCGGATATTATGATCGCTTGCTCGAATTCCTGCATCAAAGTGTGGACGAGCAGTTCATGAATCCGGCGCATCTGGGCGTGTGGCAGACGGTGTCCGAACCGGAGGATGCGCTGGCGGCGGTACGTGACGCCAGCGCCTGGTCCGGTCGCGACGCGCTCGACACGGCGGCGGTGCAGCGCCCCCGATGAGCGCACCCAGCCACAGAAAAGTGGGCTTTGCCGCCGGCCTGCGCTGGCTGGCGACGGCGGCAGAGCTGCTGCTCGCCGGCCTCGGGCCGCTGTCCGGCCTGGCCGCGCTCTGGCTGCTGATATCGATGCTGGCCGTGGTCCCGATTCTTGGCCAGCTGGCCATCATGCTGATCACGCCGATGCTGACCGCCGGCGCCATCGTGGCCGTCAGCCAGGTGTCGGCGGGTCGACGGCCTGCGCCCGGCCTGCTGTTTGCCGCCTGGGGCCGACGTGATCTGCGCACGCGTCTGCTCGCGCTGGGAGTCTTCGGGATAGTGGGCGCCATTCTGGCGATGATGGCGGTGTCCGCCTGGCTGGCCAACCAGGTGTCCATCGATCAGATCCAGGCGGCCCAGCAATCGCCCGACGCCATGGCCGGGCTGCTCGAGCAAGTCACGCCGGGTCCGCTGCTGCTGGTCGCAGCCGGCATTGCCGCGGTGGTCATGGCCGCGCTGTACTTTGCCATTCCGCTGGTGCTGTTTCACCGCATTGGCGCCATCGCCGCCCTGACCGCCAGCCTGCGCTCGGTAGGCGCCAACTGGGCGGCCTTCCTCGGCTTCGGGCTGGCCGTCATCGGCCTGTGCATCGCGCTGGGATTCCTCTTCGGGATCGTCATGCTGCTGCTCAGCCTGGCCATGGGCAGCGCCGGGCAGGCCGTCGCCCAGATTCTGCTCATGCTGGTGGCCATGCTGTTCCAGGTGCTCATGGCCAGCTGCCAGTGGGTCGCCTTCTGCAGCGTGTATGGCTCGCCTCTCGCAGGCCGCGAAGACGGGCCGGGCGACAGCGGTGGCCAACTGCTGGCCTGACCGCCGAGTCACGGCGCGTCGTCGGGCTGATCCGGCTGTCGCACCAGAATACGCGCGGCGATGATCCCCAGCTCGAACAGCGCCAGCACCGGCAGGGCCAGCAGGGTCTGCGAGATCATGTCCGGCGGGGTCATGAACATGGCCACGGTAAAGGCGCCGATGACGACATAGCCCCTGATCCGGCCCAGCGCCTCGGGCGTGGTCACGCCCAGCGCAACCAGAATGATCGTGACCACCGGCACCTGAAAGGCGAGCCCGAAACCGATGAACAGCGTCAGCACGAAGTCCAGATAGCGGTTGATGTCGGTCATCATCGCCACGCCTTCGGGGGCCATGCTGGCAAAGAACGCGAACACCACCGGAAAGACGACGAAATAGGCGAAGGCGCAGCCGACGAAGAACAGGCCCACGGCCATGCCCAGAAGAGGGCGGGCCAGGCGCTGCTCGTGGCGATACAGCCCCGGCGCGACAAAGGCCCATACCTGATAGAGCACCCAGGGCATGGCGATGAACACCGCCAGAATCAGCACCAGCTTGAAAGGCGTGAGAAAAGGCGAGGCCACGTCGACGGCAATCATGCTGCCGCCTTCGGGAAGGTGGCGCACCAGCGGCGCAGCCAGCACGGCATACAGCTGGCGGGCGAAGGGCACCAGCAGCAACAGCACCACAACCACCCCGGCCACCGCCCGCAGCAGGCGGCTGCGCAGCTCGACCAGGTGATCGATCAGCGAAAGCTCAGGATCGGTCCGCGTTGTCTTCTCGCTCATGCCGATCCTTGTCTCCGGGGTCACCGGGCTTGTGGGCCCGCTCTGCCTCGAGGATGCGACGGTTGTGGTCGCGGTCCATTTCGTCCTGAAATTCGGATTTCAGGCTGGCCCAGGCGCCGCGCGCGTGCCCAGCCCAGCGCCCCACGGTGCGGGCCACCTCGGGCAGGCGCTGCGGGCCGACCACCAGCAGCAGAATCAGGGCCAGCAGCAGCAGCTCGCTGACGCCAACACCGCCCACGGATCAGCGCTCCTGCTTCGAGGCCGATTCGCCCTGCGCCTGCCCCTCATCGTTGCGTGCCGCCTGCGACTCGGTGGCGTCAGACTCGTCCTTGTCTGGCGCCTCGCTGCCGGACTCGCCCTTGTCGTCCACCCCCTTGCGAAACTCGCGGATGGCCCCGCCGAGGTCGCTGCCGATGTTACGGATACGCTTGGTTCCGAAGACCAGCAGCACAATGAGAAGAATGATCAATATCTGGGGCCAACTGATACCAGGAATACCCATGCGTCTGACCTCTGGTTCGGGGCCGAAGTCGACCCGTTCGGGGAAACCGTCAGTTTATCAGCTTGCTGCCAGGCGGCGAAGCGGCGCGTACGCCAGCGCCAGCATCAGCGCCCCGAACAGAGCCAGAACCCCGGGGGAAAGCACCGGAACCGGGTGTGCCTGATCGTCAGCGCCAGCACCAGCGTCATCGCCATCGCAGCTGCCGGGGCCGGTAATGGCCAAAGATTCGATGCCAACGATGGTTTCGGCCACGGGCGTGGCCTCACCCGTTGCCGGGTCGATGCGCAGAATTTCGCTGGGCAGCCTGTCGGTTGAAGGCGGAATGCTGTTGCGGTCGGTAATGGCCCACAGCTGGCCGTCTTCATCGGCGGCCAGCCCGGCCTGAATGTAGGGACTCGCCCCGGTCAGGGGGCCGATCAGCTCAGCGGCCGGCAGTTCAGTATCGATCTCGTAGAGGTTGGGTGTCAGCGCATTGCCCTGATCATCAGTGCCCAGGCCGATCCCGAACACGCGCTCGCCGATACTGGCCATATCCACGATCGCCACCCCCAGGCTGCCGATGGAAGTCAGCTCACCGGTTTCCAGATCAGCCCGGTAAAGCTCCTGCTTGCCCGATGATGAGATCAGCAGGTCGCCTCGGCAGGTGAACGTGAGACCGAAATCCATATGGGCGCCGGCCGGGACCCCCATATTGCCACGCGAGCCGCCAACGGGCGCGGCGTTACCGGTTTTCGTACTGATGCGAACGAGCGTGTCTTCGCTGTCATCGGCGCCGTAGAGTCGCCCTTGCGCATCGAACCCCAACCCCTCGATATCGATGAAGTAATCGCGCCCGGTCCAGCCCACATAATCCGCCTTGCCGGTGGCCAGGTCGACTGCCCACAAGGCGGCCACTCGTGAGTTGTCGAGATCATAACCCTTTGAATTGATGGCATAACCTGTCGGAGCTGCCCACGCGGTCGCGCTGGCGGCGAAAGCAACGGCCAGAGCTACACCTTTCCACCATGGAAGCGTGCAGACGCGCATTGGCTTTTATTTTCCTGTTACTCCGACGGCGCCCATGTTAGCAGAGTGCCCGGACGCTGTCCGCAGGCGGTTGTCGACAGCCGCCGACCGCCCGCCCCAGCCGGGCGCTACTTCAGCGCCGAACGGCTGACCTCGAGCTCGTTGACAAGCGCTTCGGGCACGCGGTCGCCGAAGGCGTCGAGGTGCGCACCCACCGCCTTGAGCTCCTCGCGCCACTCGGCCGGATCAACGGCCAGAAGCCGCTCCATGTCCGGACGCTCGTCGAGGCCTTCGAGGTTGAGCGAGGCGATATCGGGAAGATGACCCACGGGTGTCTCCACCGCGTCGGCCTCGCCGCGGCAGCGCGCGATGATCCACTCGAGCACGCGCATGTTGTCGCTGAAGCCCGGCCAGATGAAACGGCCGTCCTCGTCACGACGAAACCAATTGACCTGAAAGATCTTCGGCGGCCGGCTGAGCTTGTTGCCGACCTCGAGCCAGTGCGCCCAGTAGTCGCCGAAGTGATAGCCGCAGAACGGCTTCATGGCCATCGGATCGCGCCGCACCACGCCGACCTGACCGGTGGCCGCTGCGGTGGTTTCAGAGGCCATGCCGGCACCGACAAGCACGCCGTGGGACCAGTTGCGGGCCTCGAGCACCAGAGGCGCCAGGCTGGCGCGCCGGCCACCGAAGATGATCGCGTCGATCGGCACACCGTCGGGATTCTCCGCCTGCTCGGAATAGCTCGGGCAGCGTTTGATCGACACGGTAAAGCGTGAATTGGGGTGCGCCGCCGGGCCGTTCCGGTCATCGAAGGGGCGGCCCTGCCAGTCCCGCGCCGGCTTGCGGTCATCCAGGCCTTCCCACCACGGTTGATTGTCTTCGGTCACCGCCACGTTGGTAAAGATCGTCTCGCGATCCAGCATGGCGAGCGCGTTGGGATTGGTCTTTTCGCTGGTACCCGGCGTGACCCCAAAGAAACCGGCTTCGGGATTGATCGCCCACAGGCGACCATCGGCGCCGGGCTGAAGCCAGCAGATGTCGTCGCCCACCGTCCAGACCTTCCATCCCTTTTCCCGATAGGCCTCGGGCGGAATCAGCATGGCCAGATTGGTCTTGCCGCAGGCGGAAGGAAACGCACCGGCCACATAACGGATCTCGCCGGCGGGATTCTCGATGCCGACGATCAGCATGTGTTCGGCCAGCCAGCCTTCGCTGCGAGCCTGATAGCTGGCGATGCGCAAAGCGTGGCACTTCTTGCCCAGCAAGGCATTGCCGCCGTAGCCCGAGCCGAAACTCTGAATGCTGAGCTCCTCGGGAAAGTGCATGATGTAGCGGCGATCGGGATCCAGCTCACCGGTCGAGTGCAGGCCCTTGACGAAAGTGCCCTCGCGCTCGATCCGGGCCAGCGCCTCGCGGCCCATGCGCGTCATCAGGCGCATGTTGGCCACCACGTAAGGGCTGTCGGTGATCTCGACGCCGCAGCGCGAAAACGGCGACTCGAGGGGCCCCATGCAGTAGGGCACCACGTACATCGTGCGCCCGTCCATGCAGCCGGCGAACAGGCCCTTCATCAGCGCCTGAGCCTGCGCTGGCGCCATCCAGTTGTTGTTGGGGCCGGCGTCTTCCTCACGCTCCGTGCAGACGTAGGTCAGATGCTCCACGCGAGCGACATCCGACGGGTCGGAGCGATGCAGGAAACAATCGGGATGCGTTTCGGGATTGAGGCGCTCCAGATCGCCGGACTCGAGCATGACCTCGATCAGCTTCCGGTTTTCCGCCTCGGACCCGTCACACCAGTGAACCCGGGCCGCACGGGTTTGTTCAGCAACCCGGTTGACCCACTCATTGAGCGCTTGCAGTTTGGATGACATTGGAACGCCAGTTTTCGTGAATGACCAAGGCCCGGCAGATTAGCGGCTTGTGCCGCCGGAATCAATCCATCTGCATCGGATTATCCAATGCTCGAGCCGAACATGTATGGCAGACCCAATAATCAGCGACCATTGCCCTGCAACTCGAAGCGCGCGAGCTTGCGTTCGAGGTCGGCCAGGGGCGGTCGGACATAGCCGGGCAAGCCGTCCTCACCGTAGGCCGGATAAGCCTCGCCGCGGATCAGCGGAGCAAGGTAGGCACGGCACTCCGGGGTAATGCCGAAACCATCGGGACTGATGAACGTGGGCGGCATTTTCTTCTCGCGGTTGGCAATCTCCGACAGCGGCGCCGCCTCGACCCGCCAGCGATACGGCTCATCGCTGGAGCGCTTGATGACCGGCATCACGCCTGACTTTCCAGCGATCGCGAGCTCGACGGCCGCCTCGCCGACCGCACGCGCATGCGCCAGATCCGTTGCCGAGGCGATATGGCGCGCCGAACGCTGCAGATAATCACAGACCGCCCAATGGCACTTGTAGCCGAGATCAGCCTTGACCAGGTCAGCGATCATCGGCGCGACGCCACCGAGCTGCTTGTGACCGAAGGCGTCGGTAGTGCCGGCGTGGGCCAGCAAGCTGCCATCGGCCGTACGCGCCCCCTCGGAAACAACCACCGAGCAGTAGCCGTTCTCCGCCACCGAGCGACGAACGCGCGCGCTGAATTTTTCGCGGTCAAAGGGCACTTCTGGAAACAGGATCACCTGCGGCGGGTCACCCTGTTCGCGGGCGGCCAGTCCGCCGGCCGCAGCGATCCAGCCGGCGTGGCGCCCCATGACCTCCATGATGAAGACCCTGGTCGAACTCGAAGCCATCGCCATCACATCAAGGCTGGCCTCCAGAATGGACACTGCCACGTACTTGGCGACCGAGCCGAAGCCGGGGCAGTTGTCGGTCACCATCAGATCGTTGTCGATGGTCTTGGGAATGCCGATGCACTGCACGGGAAAGCCCAGCCGGTCACCGATCTGCGAGATCTTCCAGGCGGTGTCGGCCGAGTCGTTGCCGCCATTGTACAAGAAGGTGCCGATATCATGCGCCCGGAAAACCTCGATCAGGCGCTCGTACTCGCGCTGGTTTTCGTCAATCGACCTGAGCTTGTAGCGACAGGAGCCGAACACGCCCCCGGGCGTGTGATTGAGCGCCGCCAGCTCCGGCTCGCCGAGCTGGGCGGTGTCGATCAAGCGCTCCTCGAGCGCGCCGATGATGCCGTCCCGGGCTGCCAGCACCCGACCAACACGACCGCCGCTGGCACGCGCGCGCTCGATCACCGCCGCGGCCGTGGCATTGATGACCGGGGTCACCCCGCCGGATTGTGCGTAGAGGATGTTTTTTCCGGACATGGCGAGCTGCTCGGGATCGAAGCCTGCTTCAGAGGATAGCGAATCCTCGCTGTGTTCGCTGGCCAGCCAGTCGGCGAACCAGCCAACAGACACCTGATGCCACCAGCGCCGAACCGGGTGCGGCCGGCGCAAGGGAAGTCTGCATTTGACACCCCACCCCTTCGGCGTTAGTTTTGTCGGCTTGACTACACAACCGCGCGCCAGCGCGCCCGTGAACGACCATGCGTATCGTACTACTTGGCCCACCCGGCTCAGGCAAGGGCACTCAGGCCACCCTCCTCAAGGAGAAGCTGGGTGTGCCGCATATTTCCACCGGCGAGCTGCTGCGGGCCGCGGTAGCCGAAGGCTCGGAGCTCGGCAAGCAGGCCAGGGCGGCCATGGATGCCGGCGAGCTGGTGTCCGATGAGCTGGTACTGGGCCTGATAGAGGAAAAGCTGGCCCAACCAGAGGCCGAGCCCGGCTTCATTCTCGACGGCTACCCCCGCAATCTCGCCCAGGCCAAAGCGCTGGACGGACTGCTTGCTCGCCTGGAGCAGCCGATCGACCGGGCACTGGAGCTGGTCGTGGACGAAGAACAGATCGTTGAACGGCTGGCTGGACGGGCCCGGGAAGAAGGACGCGCAGACGATACCGAGGACGTCATCCGCAACCGCCTGGCAGTCTATCGCGAAAAGACGGCGCCCCTGTCGGAGCACTACGCCCGCCAGGGCCTGCTGACCCGAGTCGACGGTATCGGCGGAGTCGAGGAAATCAATCAGCGCCTGACCGAGGCGCTGACCTGACGCGAAGCCTGGCGTACCACACCTGCTCTCGCGTCTGGGCATGCAACAGCTCGTGGCCGTTGCGCTGAAAGAATACGGCAGGATCGAGCTCGTCTGGCGGCTCCGTGGCCCCCACTTGCACCTCGGTACCGGCAGCAAGATGCTGCAGCGCCTGGCGCACTCGCCAGATCGGTGCCGGGCACACCGGGCCTCGACAGCCGACCACCTCAAGGCGAGAATCATGATTGCTCATGTCTGAACTCCTCTCCCGTCTGGTCGGTATCCTGATCCTCAGCAGCGGCCCGCAACACCTGCCCGCGGGCAGGCGGCCGGTAACGCTGACCATGGCGCTCTACATCATCGTCACCGGAATCTCGCTCTCATTGACTGGCCAGGCAGAAAATCCGGTCGCCGTTCTTGCGCTGGCCGCCGTTCTGCCGCTGGTTCTGGCGCGCATTGTCCTCGGCCTGCGCGGACGCCCGGCGCGCTGGGCGCAGACCGTCAGCGCTCTGTTCGGCACCAGCGCACTGCTGTCACTGCTGTCGCTGCCACTTTCGACCGTAAGCGGCGACGCACCCGGCGCGCTGGCCACCATCGTCAGCCTGGTGCTTTTTTTCTGGTCATTTTCAGTCGACGGTCATATCTGGCGCCACGCGCTGGATACCTCGTTTGCCGCCGGCCTCGCCGTGGCGGTCATACTGTTTGCCGTCTCGATGTACGTCATCACTTCGATAGCAGGTCCATTGTGAAAATTCATATTCTCGGCATTTGTGGCACGTTCATGGGCGGACTGGCCGCCCTGGCGCGCTCCGATGGCCACCAGGTCAGCGGCTCGGACCAGAACGTCTACCCGCCCATGAGTACTCAGCTCGAAGCGCTCGGAATCGAGCTGCGCGAAGGCTACGACCCGGGCGACATCCCCGACGATGTCGATCTGGTCATCATCGGCAACGCGCTCAGCCGAGGCAACCCTGCCGTTGAGTACGTACTAAACAACGACATCCCTTTCGCCTCCGGGCCGCGCTGGCTGGGCGAGACCTATCTGCGTCACCACACGGTACTGGCGGTCGCCGGCACCCACGGCAAGACGACCACCGCCAGCATGCTGGCCTGGATTCTCGAATACGCCGGACGCAATCCCGGATTCCTGATCGGCGGCATTCCGGTCAACTTCGAGCTTTCTGCACGAACCGGTGAGGATCTGTTCGTGGTCGAGGCCGACGAATACGACACCGCCTTTTTCGACAAGCGCGCCAAGTTCGTGCATTACCGCCCGCGCATCGCGGTGCTCAACAACCTGGAATTCGATCACGCCGATATCTACCCCGACCTGGCGGCGATTCAGACCCAGTTCCATCATCTGGTGCGCACCATTCCGGGTAACGGCAAACTGGTCGTGCACGCGGATGACAACAACCTGCAGGCAGTGCTCGATCGCGGCTGCTGGACGCCCGTGGCCGGATTCGGGCTGCACGACAAGCCATCCGGAGAGTGGCAGATCAAGCTCGACGACCCCGCTGGGCGCCGGCTGTCGCTCCACCGGAACGACCAGCTGATCGGCTCGCTCGAGTGGTCACTGACCGGACGCCACAATGCGCTCAATGCGCTGGCCGCCATTACCGCCGCGGAAGCGACCGGGGTCGAACCATCGACTTCGCTGGCAGCGCTGGCCGAGTTTCGCGGCGTCAAGCGCCGTCTGGAGCTGCTCGGCGAGCGCGGCGGCATTCATGTCTACGATGATTTTGCCCACCATCCCACGGCCATCCGGCTGACCCTCGAGGGCCTGCGCCGCGCGGTCGGGAACGCGCGCATTCTGGTCGCTCTCGAACCGGCAAGCAGCACCATGCGCGCCGGGTTTCACGTTACCGACCTGCCATCGTCCCTGACCGCTGCCGATTTCATCTGGCTGCGCAGCTCCGACGGCATGGACTGGGATCCGCACGAGGTCATCGAAAGAACCGGGAGCCAGGGCCGCCCGCGCAGCCGGGTCGACAATCTCATTGAAGACCTGCTGGCCGAAGCCCGACCGGGCGATCACGTGATTTTCATGAGCAACCGCGGCTTCGAGCGCGCACCGCGGCGATTTTTCGAGGCCCTGGAGTGAGCCGCGAAAAGCTGCCCCTGTTCCCGCTCAAGACGGTGCTCTTTCCCGGCGCACCGCTGAGCCTGCGCATCTTCGAACAGCGCTATCTCGACATGGTGCGCGATTGCGCGCGTTCAGGCGCCGGCTTCGGCGTGGTCTGCGCCTGGCCTGGTGAGCAGGAAGGCCGCGCGGCGCATGCGCGTATCGGCACCGAGGCGATGATGATCGATTTCGACCAGCTCGACGACGGCTTGCTGGGCGTGACCTGCCGCGGGCAGCGGCGCTTTCTGATCCGCGACACTCATGCTCGCGACGACGGCCTGCTGATTGGCGCCGTCGACTGGCTCCCGCCGGAACCGGCCGTTCCCGTGCCGCCGCGCTTTGCTGCCCTGCAGACCCTGATGCAGGAGCTGCTGCGCCAGCGCGAACTGGCCGATAACCTCGAGGTCGACATCGAGGATGCCAGCAGCCTGGGGCGCGCTCTGGCCGCCAGCCTTGCGCTTGCAGAAGAGCACGCCCAGGCCCTGCTTGAAATGACCGATCCGGTTGCCCGGCTGGAAGGCCTGATCAGCCTGCTGCAGGACGCCGGCGAAGACCACGACTGAGCGCCGACTCAGTTTTCCGGCGCTGCCCTGATCAGACGCAGCGGCGGATCGCCCACCAGACGCGCTTCGAAGCCGTCGAACGAATCCTCGAGGGCCCGGATCGCCGCTTCGCCTTCGCCGGTATCACGCCAGCGATTGAACAGGCCGAGCAGATCGTCCACGGCCTCGATACGTACCTGGCCTAGCCAGACCGGTGTATCCTCACTCCCCAGCGCGGCGCCCGAAGCCCACAAGCGGACGACCGCGCGGCGGCCATCGCCACGGTCGCGAACCATGATCAGGTCTTCGGGACGGCCGGCGAAATCACGCGGCAAATGCGGCATCTGATCGGCGCCCGAACGCGGGCTCAGCAGCGCTGACCAGCGCAGAGAGCGGCTTTCAGGCCGGCGCCATCCGGCCTCGTCCAGCTGCGCGACCAGGCGGGACCGGGGACCGGCATATTGAAAGTCGAAACGCTGCCCCCGGCGGCTCCCAAGCCGCGAGCGAAAGGTCGGCAGGCGCTGCCAGCCTTCCTCCCGCCAGGCTTCCGGCGCCAGCGTCTGGCGCGGCAGCTCCAGGCGCGTCTGCGCGGCCAGCCGCTGATAGCCGCCATCAACCTCGAAAGCCGTCACCGCGATCAACAGTCCGTAGAACAGCACGGCCAGCATGCCCGGATGCCGACGAGGCAACGCCCGCTGGCGATAGCCGATGCCCACCATGGCCAGCCAGCCACCCCCCAACGCCAGCGCCGCCACCAGCCCCAGCGGGGTAACCAGGCCCAGATAAAAGCTGGCAAAAGACACCAGGGCCAACAACGCGGAGTTGACCAGGTAGGGCCATTTTCTTCGGGAGGCACGCATGTCCTTGGACACCATGACGGCAAAAAACCCGAACATCACGGTCGCCAGGGTCAGACCGCGATGCGGGACCTCACCATACCCGGGCGCAGCTCCGGGGGCCTGGAACAGAAACCCGAACCAGGCATTGAGCAGCTCGGCCAACAACCAGCCGCCCACCGCGGCGGCCAGCCAGTGTGCGGCGGCGTTCCCGCGGCCGAGAGCGAGCATCAGCAACGCCATGCCTCCCACCACCAGCGTGACCACGCGCAGATCAGCGGCCAGCGCCACAACGATCATCGCCGGGTCGGCCACGTGGTTGCGCAGACTGGCCGCAACCGAAACAAGCTGGCGTTCGGCGTCGAAGGTTCCGGCTGCAAACGGCACGGCCACCAACACGCCCATCAGCACGGCCAGGCATAGCATCAGAAACAGGCCCAGCAACGTGACCGACAGCAACTCGCGCCGACCGGAGCCACCGAATAGCGGCGCGACCCAATGGCCGATCAGCGGATGCTCCAGCGACCAGCGAATGAGACTGCGCAGCCACCAGCCGCTGCGCCGCGCGGTGTAGGTATAGACCACGCGCGTGGCCCAGACCACCAGCCACAGCAGCACCAGCAGCAGAACCAGCAGCAGCACCAGCCGGCCGGCAAATTCCGCGGCCAGCTCCAGCGATGCGCCAAACAGCAGCCCCGGCAGCATGTAGATCGGCACCCACACCGCGCAGGCGGGAACGGTGGCCAGTAACATGGTTCGCGGGGAAAGGTTCATGGCGCCGGCGATGAGCGCGCTGACCGGCCTTGTCGGCCCCAGCAGGCGGCCAACGAACACGCCCTTTGCGCCATGCCGCGCCACCGCCTGCCGGGCGCGCGCCATCAGCTCCGGGTGGCGCCGCAGCAGGGGCCAGCCATCGATCCGGGCGCGATGGCGTCGCCCCACCCAGTAGCTTGTCCAGTCGCCACCGAGCGCACCGATGAAGGCCGACAACCAGCACAGCAGGAACAACGACATATCGCCGCTGACCACCGCCCCGATGATGAACAGCAGCAGCACACCCGGCAACAGCAGACCGATGACCGCCAGAGACTCGAAGTAGGCGAACACCGCCGACAGGCCGATGAGCCAGCCCTTATTGGTCTGGACCAGCTCGAATACTCGATCGATCAGGGTCGCTTCCATGCCGGTTGATCCAGAACGCGTGCGTGCGAATGCGGGTCGGGGCCATTAGGATAGGCTGTCAGCCCCATTTGAGGAACCGTAAACTCATGACCGCATCATTGAAAGGCAAGACCCTGTTCATTACCGGCGCGTCGCGCGGTATCGGCCTGGCCATCGCCCGCAAGGCCGCCGCTGACGGCGCCAACGTCGCCGTTGCCGCCAAGACGGACCGGCCCCACCCCAAACTGCCCGGCACCATACATACCGCGGCCGAGGAAATCGAGGCCGCCGGCGGTCGCGCACTGGCGCTGAAGGTCGACATCCGTGACGAGCAGGCGGTTGCCGACGCCATGGCGAAAACCGCCGAAGCCTTCGGCGGTATCGACGCGCTGGTCAACAACGCCTCGGCAATCTACCTGGCCCCGACGCCTGAGGTGCCGATGAAGCGCTACGACCTCATGCATGAGGTCAACACCCGCGGCACCTTCGTTTGCTCACAGGCAGCGTTGCCGTATCTGGTCAAGGCCGACAACCCCCACATCCTGAACCTGTCACCGCCTTTGAACATGGAGCCGAAATGGTTCGCGCCGCACGTGGCCTACACCATGGCCAAGTACGGCATGAGCATGTGCGTGCTGGGCATGGCCGAGGAGTTTCGCGAGCAGGGCATTGCGGTCAACGCGCTGTGGCCACGGACCGTCATCGCCACCGCCGCCCTGGCCATGCTGGGCGACGCTGTCAAGCCGGAAAACTGCCGCAAGCCCGAAATCATGGCCGACGCCGCTCACTGGGTTCTCGCGCAGCGCTCGCGCGAGGTCAGCGGCAACTTCTTCATCGACGACGAGGTGCTCGAGAAGATGGGCGTGACCGACCTCGATCAGTACGCGGTTCAGCCGGGGAAGGAGCTGTTACCCGACCTGTTTCTGTAACCCTGAAACCCGGGTGATGAACAGGTCGGAAAAATCGAAACCCGAAGCACCAGATCCGAAACCAGCACGAAACTCCAATGGTTGAATGACAGAGACGGTTCCGCTCGAGCCCTCATGGCAGCGCG
The DNA here is from genome assembly GCF_056324145.1 of Wenzhouxiangella sp. YN1. Lineage (NCBI taxonomy): Bacteria > Pseudomonadati > Pseudomonadota > Gammaproteobacteria > Chromatiales > Wenzhouxiangellaceae > Wenzhouxiangella > Wenzhouxiangella sp. YN1. The sequence continues at coordinate 147,033 of NZ_JBJNIO010000147.1, read as the reverse complement.
CAGGAACCCAACCGCTTCGAATTTCGTGCTTGTAGTTTGCTTCGGATCTGGTGCTTCGTATCCGGAATTTGCGGCCTCGGCCTCAGCCTCTGCGCTCGATCGGTGTGTACTCCCTCTCGCCTGCGCCCGTATATACCTGGCGCGGCCGGCCGATGCGGTGCGGCGTGGCCGACTGCTCGAGCCACTGGCTGACCCAGCCGACGGTGCGGCCGACCGCGAACATGGCGGTGAACATGCTCTGGGGAATGCCCAGCGCCTTGTAGATGATGCCCGAGTAGAAATCGACGTTCGGATAGAGTTTGCGTTCGACGAAATAGTCGTCTTCCAGGGCGATCTTTTCCAGCTCCATGGCCAGATCGAGCAGGGGATCGGACTGACCCAGGTCTTCGAGCACTTCGTATGCGGCCTTGCGAATGATCTTCGCGCGCGGGTCGAAATTCTTGTACACGCGATGCCCGAAGCCCATCAGACGGAACGAGTCACTCCTGTCCTTGGCCTTGTCGACATATTTGCCGACCTGACTGACATCACCGATCTCGTTGAGCATATTGAGCACGGCCTCGTTGGCGCCGCCGTGGGCGGGCCCCCAGAGCGCCGCAATGCCGGCGGCCGTGCACGCATAAGGGTTGGCGCCGGTCGAGCCAACCAGGCGCACGGTCGAGGTCGAGGCGTTCTGCTCGTGGTCGGCATGCAGGATGAACAACAGATCCAGCGCCCGGGCCGCGACCGGATTGACTTCGTAATCTTCGGCCGGCACCGAGAACATCATGTCGAGATAGCGCTCGGAGTAGTTCAGCGAGTTGCGCGGATAGGCGCTGGGCCAGCCCATGTAGTGGCGATAGGCAGCCGCCGCAATCGTTGGCATCTTGGCGATCAGGCGCTTGGCAGCCAGGTCTCGCTGCTCCGGATCGCTGGCGTCGAGCTTGTCGTGATAGAACGCCGCCATCGAGCCCACCACGCCGGAGAGAATGGCCATCGGATGGGCGTTGTAGTGGAAGCCCGAAATGAAGCTGTTGAGCTTCTCGTGGACCATCGTGTGATAGGTGATGTCGCGCTCGAAAGTGGCGAACTGATCGCTGGTCGGCAGCTCGCCGTAGAGCAGCAGATAGGACACCTCCAGGAAGCTCGAATGCTCGGCAAGCTGCTCGATCGGGTAGCCCCGGTAGCGCAGGATGCCGGCGTCCCCGTCGATATAGGTGATATCGCTCTGACAGTTGGCGGTTGCGCCATAACCCGGGTCATAGGTGAAGTAGCCCAACTCGGAATGCAGCCGACTGATATCGAGCGTCGGGTCGCCTTCAGTACCGGCAACCACCGGCAGGTCAAGGGTTTTTCCTGATTCGGGGTCAGTCAGAGTGAGTTTGCGTTCAGACACCTGGGCTCTCCTTGGTAGACGTGGACGGGAAAACGCGGACGGGAAACCCGGACAACGTACGCCAGCGCAGTACCGCAGCGTACGGAGCAGAGTAGTATCGCATATTGCCAAACCGGCTTCCATAACGTGGCTGACAACTGGCACCTCATCGGCAACGATTTGCGTATTGACCGCTCTCGGGCCGACGGGTATCGTGACAAACCTCGCTTATTGGATACATAAATGTCGCGGGAGTCTGGAGTGGTGAAAAGTCTTCGATCCATCCTCGTATCGGCGGCCGTGCTGGGGTCATTGACGTTCGCTGCGCCCGTGTCGGCGGCGGTGATCAATGGTGATACCAGCGGCAACTGGTACAACGCCGAGCAACCGGGTCACGGGCTGCAGCTAGAAGTCCTCGACCTCAGTCGTGGGCTATTGGCCTGGTACACCTTCGATCAGGCCGGTGAGCCATTGTGGCTGTTCGGCACCGGCGAGATCGAGGGCGACACGCTGCACGCCGAACTGAGCCGTTTCTCCGGCACGGCGTTTCCTCCGGACTTCAACAGCTCCAGCGTGAAGGGTACAACCTGGGGCCAGGTGACCTTCCAGCTCGGCAGCTGCGAAAGCGCGACGCTTTCCTATGAACCGATCGATCCGGCCTATCAGTCCGGAAAGATCGCGCTCAGCCGGCTGACGCGCATTGACGGTGCCCATTGCGCACAGGCAGCGGGCTGGGAACAACAGCGGCGCTGGCAACCCAGCGAGTCATCGCCGGGTTTCGAAGCCGCATTTTTTGATTACCCGGACGGCGAAGAAACGTTCTACAAACTGGCGTCGGGATATGCTGCACTGCCCGAACCCTGGCAAGAGCTGTCGGGTATGCGCATCAGCGGCGACAACCGCTCCGATGATCTGATGATGCTGCTGATGCGGCCCGTTGACGGTCTGGAGCCCGACACGCGCTATGAACTCGAGCTGGAAATGCAGTTTGCCACCAGCGTACCTGACAACTGTTCCGGGGCCGGCGGCTCGCCGGGCGAATCGGTCTACATGCGCCTGGGTGCGGCCACCGAAAAACCCGGCCATGTCCTGGTGGACGGCTTCCGCCGGCCGGCGCTGGATCTCGGGCAGCAGGCAAAGCCGGGCAAGCGCGCCCTGAGCGCCGGCGATATGGCCAATGGAGCGGATGAATCGTACTGCAGCGCTGACCATCGACCGTGGCGGCTCAAGCGCGTCTCGACCGCCGGCCAGGCCTTTGCCGTCCGCAGCGACGCGACCGGGAGAATCTGGGTCTATGGCCTGAGCGACTCCGCCTTCGAGTCGGGCACCACCTGGTATCTGACCGAGTTCGTCGTTCGGCTGCGCGAAGCGGGCTAACCGGCCGCAGCGCCCGGCAACCGCACGACTGCGGCCATGCTCAGGCGTCGAGATCGGGGATCAGCCGGCTTTCGTACCAGGCAATCTGGTCGCGGAGGCGGAGCTTTCGCTTTTTCAGCCGGCGCAGCTGAAGCTGGTCGAAGGCGGGATCGTCGGCCATGCGCTCGATCGCCTGATCGAGGTCGCGGTGCTCTTCACGAAGCTGGTGCAGTCGGCGTGTGAGTTCGGCGGCGTCATCGATCATGGCGCCGCGCTCGGGGAGGAGAGCTCCGGCAACCGGGCCACACTCAACGCTTGAGCGAACGGCGCAGGCGCTCCAGGGCGGCAAGCTGCGCAACCGCTTCGGCCAGCTGGGCCTGGGCCTCGGCCACTTCCATGCCGGCCTGACGGTCGGAGAGTGCTTTCTCGGCGTCTTCCTTGGCCTTCAGCGCCGCGGCCTCGTCAAGATCGCCAGCCCGCGAGGCCGTGTCTGACAGGACCGTGACCACGTGCGGCTGCACTTCCAGCAGCCCCCCGGAAATGTAATAGAACTCTTCCCCGCCCTCGGGCAGCATGACGCGAACCTGACCCGGCTTCAGCCGCGTGAGCAGCGGCGCATGCCGCGGCGCAATGCCCAGCTCGCCTTCCTCGCCAGTGACCACGACCATGCTGGCGGAACCCGAGAAGATCTCGGCTTCAGCGCTGACGATATCGCAATGAATTGTTGATGCCATTCCTTAAGCTACTCCGAAGCTGCGTATTGTGCCCGGGACCCTGGCCGTGAAGCGAGGGCCGAGGCGGTGAGCGCCATTACGCCGCTTTCTCTGCCATCTTCTCGCCCTTCTCCACGGCCTCTTCGATGGTGCCGACCATGTAGAAGGCCTGCTCGGGCAGGTGATCGTATTCGCCTTCACAAATGCCCTTGAAGCCGCGAATGGTGTCCTGCAGCGAAACGTAGACGCCCGGGGAGCCGGTAAACACTTCAGCCACGAAGAACGGCTGCGAGAAGAAGCGCTCGACCTTGCGCGCGCGCGCAACCGTCAGCTTGTCCTCTTCGCTGAGCTCGTCCATGCCGAGAATGGCGATGATGTCCTTGAGCTCCTTGTAGCGCTGCAGCGTGCCCTGCACCTGACGGGCCACGTCGTAGTGCTCCTGGCCGACCACCAGCGGGTCGAGCTGGCGCGAAGTCGAGTCGAGCGGGTCAACGGCCGGATAGATGCCCAGCTCGGCGATCTGGCGCGAGAGCACGACGGTGGCGTCGAGGTGAGCAAAGGTTGTGGCCGGCGACGGGTCGGTGAGGTCGTCGGCGGGGACGTAAACGGCCTGAATCGAAGTGATCGAGCCGGTCTTGGTCGAGGTGATGCGCTCTTGAAGCACGCCCATTTCCTCAGCGAGCGTGGGCTGGTAACCCACAGCCGACGGCATGCGACCGAGCAGCGCCGAAACTTCGGTACCGGCCAGGGTGTAACGATAGATGTTGTCGATGAACATCAGCACGTCACGGCCTTCCTCACGGAAGTATTCGGCCATGGTCAGGCCGGTCAGGGCCACGCGCAGGCGGTTACCCGGCGGCTCGTTCATCTGGCCGTAGACCAGCGCCACCTTGTCGAGAACGTTGGAGTCCTTCATCTCGTGGTAGAAGTCGTTACCCTCGCGGGTACGCTCGCCGACACCGGCAAACACCGAGTAACCGGAGTGCTCGATGGCGATGTTGCGGATGAGCTCCATCATGTTGACCGTCTTGCCCACGCCGGCGCCGCCGAACAGGCCGACCTTGCCGCCCTTGGCAAACGGACAGACCAGGTCGATGACCTTGATGCCGGTCTCCAGCAGCTCGCTGCTGGCGGCCTGATCTTCGAAACTCGGGGCAGGGCGGTGAATCGGCCAGCGCTCTTCCTCACCGATTTCTCCGGCTTCATCCACCGGGTTGCCCATAACGTCCATGATCCGGCCCAGGGTCTTGGTACCGACCGGCACGCTGATGGGTGCGCCGGTGCTGGTCACCGGCCGGTGACGCATCAGGCCGTCGGTGGAACCCAGCGCAATGGTACGCACCACGCCATCGCCGAGCTGCTGCTGGACTTCCAGCATGATGTCGCTGTCGTCGACGGTCAGCGCATCGTAGACCTTGGGGACTTCACCGCGCGGAAATTCCACGTCCACGACGGCGCCGATAATCTGAACAATCTTTCCGGAACTCATGCTTCGACCTCAGTGTTTGTTGGGTCGGGACCTTTCGGGCCCCGCCGGGTTTTCAATTCGTTGCAGGCGACAGCGGCCGGTCAGACCGCGGCAGCGCCGCTGACAATCTCCGAGATTTCCTGGGTGATGGCAGCCTGGCGGGCCTTGTTATAGGCCAGCTGCAGGTCGTCTATCAGGTTGCTGGCGTTGTCGGATGCACTCTTCATCGCCACCATCCGCGCCGCCTGCTCGCTGGCGACGTTCTCCAGGGCTGCGTGATAGACCAGCGATTCGACGTAGCGGGTCAGCACATCGTCGAGCAGCTGCTCGGCATCAGGTTCGTAGAGGTAGTCCCAGTACTGCAGCATGGGCTCCTCTTCGGTCGGCGGCAGCGGCAACAGCTGTTCGGACGTGATTTCCTGCGTCATGGTGTTGACGAAATGGTTGTAGCACAGGAACACGCGATCGATCTCGCCTTCCCGATAGCCGTCGAGAACCACTTTGATGGGTCCGATCAGATCTTCCAGGCGCGGCTGTTCTCCCAGGTCCTGTGTGGCGGCGGCCACATCTACTTTGACGTTGCGGAAGAACTGAGAGGCCTTGCGCCCGATCAGCACGGTGCTGACCTCGACGCCTTTTTGCTGCCACTCGTGGAAATCTCCCAGGAGCTTGCGAAACAGGTTGTTGTTCAGCCCGCCACACAGGCCGCGATCGCTCGCCATGATCACATAGGCCACCCGATTGACCTCTTCGGGCTCAACCGTGAATGGATGGCGATACTCCGGGTTCGCGTGCGCCAGATGGCCGATCACCTGGCGCATCATCCGGGCATAGGGCCGCGAGGCTTCCATGCGGTCAGTGGCCTTGCGGATCTTGCTGGCCGAGACCATCTCCAGCGCGCTGGTAACCTTGCGCGTGTTCTTGACGCTCTTGATCTGACCGACAATTTCTCTTGATCCGCTCATACGTCTCTCACATGTTGCTTGATTTCATGAAACTGCGCCTGTGGTGATGGGCATCCCCATCAGCCGAGTCTGCGCTCATCTGCTCGACCCGCAGGTTTCATCGCTGCGTCCCGCCACTGCTCGCGCTTACCAGCTACCGGTCTTCTTGAACTCATCCAGAGCCTTGGTCATCTCGCTCTGGAGCTCATCATTCCAGTCGCCGGACTCGTTGATCCTGTTGATCAGATCCTCATGGGTAGCGTTCATGTGGTCGCGCAACGCCAGCTCGAAGTCAGTGATTTTCTCCAGCGGGATGTCGTCAAGATAGCCTTCGTTGCCGGCAAACAGGCTGATCGCCATTTCTGCCACCGACAAGGGCGTGTACTGCGCCTGCTTCATCAGCTCGGTAATGCGCTGGCCGCGCTCGAGCTGCTTGCGGGTCGCCTCGTCAAGGTCAGAGGCAAACTGCGAGAACGCCGCAAGCTCACGGTACTGGGCCAGCGCCAGGCGAACGCCACCGCCAAGCTTCTTGATGATCTTGGTCTGCGCAGCACCACCCACCCGCGAGACCGAAAGGCCGGCGTTGATGGCCGGGCGGATGCCGGCGTTGAACAAGTCGGTTTCCAGAAAGATCTGGCCGTCGGTAATGGAAATGACGTTGGTAGGAACAAACGCGGACACGTCGCCGGCCTGAGTTTCGATGATCGGCAGCGCGGTCAGCGAACCGGTCTTGCCCTTGACCTTGCCGCCGGTCTTTTCCTCGACGAACTCGGCGTTGACGCGCGAGGCGCGCTCGAGCAGGCGCGAGTGCAGGTAGAACACGTCACCCGGATAGGCTTCACGGCCCGGCGGGCGACGCAGCAGCAGCGACACCTGGCGGTAGGCCCAGGCCTGCTTGGTCAAGTCGTCGTAGACGATCAACGCGTCTTCGCCGCGGTCACGGAAGTATTCGCCCATGGCGCAGCCGGCGTAAGGCGCAATGTACTGCAGCGCCGCCGACTCGGAGGCGTTGGCGGCCACGACAATCGTGTGCTCCATCGCACCGTGCTCTTCGAGCTTGCGCACCACCGAGGCGACCGACGAGCTCTTCTGACCCACCGCCACGTAAATGCACTTGATACCGGTGCCCTTCTGGTTGATGATCGCGTCGATCGCCACCGCGGTCTTGCCGGTCTGACGGTCGCCGATGATCAGCTCGCGCTGACCGCGGCCGACCGGCACCATGGCGTCGATCGACTTCAGGCCGGTCTGTACCGGCTGGTCGACGCCCTGGCGGGTAATCACACCCGGCGCGATCTTCTCGATCGGCTCGGTGGTTTCCGCCTCGATGGGGCCGTTGCCGTCGATCGGGCTGCCCAGCGAGTCGACCACCCGACCCAGCAGCGCGTCACCCACCGGCACCTCCAGAATGCGGCCCGTGCAGCGCACGGTGTCGCCTTCCTTGATGTGGGTGTAATCGCCCATGACCACCGCACCGACGGAATCGCGCTCGAGGTTGAGCGCCAGGCCGTAGGTGTCGCCGGGGAATTCAATCATCTCCCCCTGCATGGCATCGGCCAGGCCGTGGAGACGACAGATGCCGTCGGAGACGCTCACCACCGTGCCTTCGGTGCGCGCTTCAGAAGAGATTTCGAACTGCTCGACGCGCTTGCGGATCAGTTCGGAAATTTCAGTCGGGTTGAGGGTCTGCTGCATTTTTGCAATCCTTGAACATTCGATTCATTGCGGTCGCCGACCCAGTACCTGTCGCGACCGATTCACTTAAGCGTTGATTCGCCGGCCCAGCTGCTCGAGGCGCCCGCGTACGCTGCCGTCGATCACCTTGTCGCCGGCGCGGATCACGGCGCCGCCGATCAGCGACTCGTCGACTTCGACATGCACGTCGACCTCGCACTCGAAGCGCGCTTTCAGGCGCTCGGCCAGCGCAGCGGTTTCCTGGTCATCCATCGGCCTGGCGGAGTACACCTCCACCCGGATGCGCTGTTCGGCCTCACGGCGATACTGCTCGTACTGAGCAGCCATCTCCGGCAGAAGCTCCAGGCGCCCGTTGGTGATCACCATCTTCATGAAGTTGATGAACTGCTCGTCGAAGCGCTTGCCGCCAATATCGGCAAACAGCTCAAGCAGCCGATCGCCACCCACGCGCGGATCTCCGGAGAGATAGTGCAATTCTTCGGTGGCGGCAATTTCGGCTGCCAGCTCGAGCGCCTCGCTCCAGCGCGGCAACGTTTCAGCATTGCGCGCCGCCTCGAAGGCGGCACGTGCGTAAGGTCGGGCAAGCGTGGTCCGATTGAGCATGGCCTAGAGCTCCGCGGCCAGCTTGTCGAGCATTTCGTGATGGCGCTTGTCGTCGATCTCGGACTCGATCACCCGAGCCGCCCCGGTAATGGCAAGCTCGGCGACGCGTTCACGCAGTGCTTCGCGGGCCTGGTTGGTAGCCTGGCGGATTTCCGCTTCGGCCATCTGCACCTGGCGATCGCGTTCGCTGATGGCCTCCTCCTTGGCCTGCTCGACAACCTGGTTGCCGCGCTGGCTTGCCTGCTCGATGATTTCGCCAGCCTTGCGACGGGCTTCGCGAATGATGTCCTCGGCTTCGGAGTTGGCCTTTTCCAGCGCCTGCTCGGCCTCTTCGGAGTGGGCCAGACCCTCGGCGATCTTGCGGCGACGCTCTTCCATCGCCCGGATCACGTGCGGCCAGATGAATTTCATCATCACCCACACCAGCACCAGGAAGGTCGTTGCCTCACCGATCAGGGTCAGTGGCGAGATATCCATAGCATTTCCCTGCTAGTTCACGGTTGGATTCAGGTAGACGAACACGTTCGTCGATCAGCTGCCGAGGGCTGCCAGCAGCGGGTTGGCGAACAGCAGCAGAGCAGCAAAGGCCACACCGATGATCGACAGGGCGTCGAGCAGGCCGGCAATGATGAACATACGGACCTGAAGCATGTTGGCCAGTTCCGGCTGGCGGCTGGCGCCTTCGAGAAACTTGCCGCCGAGCAGGCCGAAACCGATGCCGGTGCCGAGCGCGGCAAAGGCGAAGATCAGACCCACGGCAATGGCGGTGTTGGCCTGGACTTGTGCGATCAATTCCACTACTTCCACTTTTTCTCTCCTGGTGGTTTGCTACTTGAGCTTGGTTTAAGGGTTGAGCGAATCAGTGCTCTTCATACGCCAGCGACAGATACACGATCGTGAGCGTCATGAAGATAAAGGCCTGCAGCGGCACCACCAGAATGTGGAACACCGCCCAGGCGCCGCCGGGCAGGAACTGGACATACCACGGCAGCATGGCAATCAGGATGAAGATCAGCTCGGCAGCGTAGAGGTTGCCGAACAGTCGCAGCGCCAGTGAAACCGGCTTGGCCAGCGTCTCGACAATATTGAGCAACAGATTGGCGGGCCACAGAAGCGGGTTCTTGCCGAAGGGCTGAAACAGAAGCTCCCGACCGAAGCCGCCGAAGCCCTTGCCCTTGACGCTGTAGACCAGAATCAAGACCAGCACCGACAGCGACAGCGCAAACGGTGCGTTGACGTCGGCCGACGGCACGGCGCGCAGGTATTCGATGCCGAAAAGCTTGTAGGCCAGCAGCCCGGGGTAGTCCACCGGGATCAGATCCAGCACGTTCCACAAAAACACCCAGAAAAAGACCGTCAGCGCCAGCGGGGCGACGAACTCGCGCGGGCCGTGAAAGCTTTCCTTGACCGAGTTGTCGATGAAGTCGACCAGCACCTCGACGAAATTCTGCAGCTTGCCGGGCACACCGGAGGTGGCACGTCGGGCACCCAGCCACATGATCAGCAGCATCACGCCGCCGGTCAGGAGGGAAAACACGATGGTGTCGATGTGAAGCGACCATAAACCTTCGCCCACCGTCAGGTGCACAAGGTGATGCGAGACATATTCTGTCGGGGAAGAACCGGCTGCTGCGACTGCGAAACTCACGATCGGATCGTCCTTGCTCTCAATTCATTCACGAAGCCGCGCGCCCGAGGCGCAACAGCGCAAACCAATAGGCCAGCACCGTGGCCACGTACCCTGTCAGCACCGGCAGAAAAAAACCGGCGAACCACTTGGCGACGATGACAAACAACACCACCGCCAGGGCCAGCTTCAGCGCCATGGCGCGGTAGAAGGCCAGCATCACCTGCGACGGCTCGGCATCGCCCGCAACCGCGCCGGCGCGCAGCGCACTGACAGCCGTCAGCACCGCGCCACCACCGCCGCCAGCCAGCACGGCCAGCCCTTGCGAGCCGCCGGCGAACGCGCCATAGACAAGCGCAACCAGCACGCTGAGTGCCGCCTGCAGGCGAAGCAGCCAGACCACGGTGTGAGCGAACCTCTCCTGCACCTGCTTGGCCCCTGCAACATCCTGCGTTCATGCCGACGCCGCGATACCCGCCACGGTCGACAAAAATGCCACCGTCGACGCTTGAGCATCATCGGTGGCCACAAATCTCCGCAATTATAGCAGGCTCTGAAACCGAGCGGCAAGCCGATTACCGCCCACTGTCAACCCAAAGTAGAAATACCCCAAAAACGGGGCCCGAAGGCCCCGCCTGTCTCTGAGGGTCCGACGAAACTCCGGCCGCCGGCGTCAGCTCGACAGCGTGATGATGCTGTCGGCGTAAAGATCGCCGTTGCCGAAAAGATCGGCATCGACTTGCCCTTCGACGCTTACCAGATCACCCGGCTCCAGCTGCTGAAAACCGTCGTCATCCAACGGATCGTATGCCATCTGGACGGTGTACACCGTCAGCTCCTGGGCACCGGTATCGATAGTGAACGACTCGGCCGCAGGCGAGACACTTTCAACATGGCCAATGTAGGTCAGGTCACCGAACTCCGCCGAGGTGTCGAGCACCCAGTCGCCGAGCTCTTCCTCGTCCGCGCTACTGGCATAGAAGAACGTGTCCAGACCTTCAACATGAACGCTGCTGGCCTCAATACGGCTGTCCTGGTAGAGGCCGTCGTCGACTTCGCCGTAGACGGTGACTTCATCGCCTTCGGCCAGCGGCCAGGCATCGCCGTAACTGTCCCAGTCGTCCATTTCGACGGTGATCTCGCCTTCACCGTAGTCGAGCATGAAGCGATCGGATTGTACCGACTCGACTTCGCCGGTCAGGCTGATCCAGCTGTCATCGGCCATCGCTTCGGGTTGCTCGGCAACTACGGAGGCCGACATCAGGATCGCGGCAATCGAGCTTGCAAGAATAGTCTTGTGATATTTCATGACCAACTCCTTGTCTCTATGCGTTCATTCGCTGGGGCAAGGACGGTCGCGAATAGTTTCAGTGCATATCACACCCGGTTCTGAGCGGTATTGATCGCTCGATGAACGGCAGCTCGAGCCATTAACCCGACATCAAAGCAGGTCGCATTGATGCCGGGTCAATTTCGCCTGAACCGCTCCAGCAAGCCGTCGAGTTCGTCGAGGCTGGTGTAGCGGATGGTGAGCTGGCCCTTGCCGGAGGCCGAGTGGCGCAGGCTGACCGGGGCGCACAGGGTTTCGGTCAGTTCCTGCTCGAGGCGTTCGATGTCGGCGGACTTGCGCTCGGGCTTCGATTTCTTCGACCCGGTGCCGCCGTCGCGCAGGCGGCGCACCAAAGCCTCGGTCTGGCGCACCGACAGGTGCTTGTCGATCACCTCGCCGGCGGCACGGATCTGATCGGGACGCTCCAGGGCCAGCAGCGCGCGCGCATGGCCCATGTCAAGCTGCCTGCGATCGACCAGCTCGCGCACTTCCGGTGCCAGCTCCATGAGCCGGAGCAGGTTGGTCACCGAAGTGCGCGAACGGCCCACGCTTTTGGCGGCTTGCTCGTGAGTCAGGCCGAACTCCTCGATCAGGCGCCTGAGCGCGACGGCCTCTTCAAGCGGGTTGAGATCCTCGCGCTGGATGTTTTCGATCAGCGCCAGCGCCAGGGTGGCCTCGTCGGCGATCTCGCGCACCAGCGCCGGAATGGTTTCCATGCCCGCCATCTGACAGGCGCGCCAGCGGCGCTCGCCGGCGATCAGCTCGTAGCGGCCGGGCCTCGCCAGGGGGCGAACCACCACCGGCTGCACCAGGCCCTGCTCCCGGATGGAGTCGGAGAGCTCCTGCAGCCGATCGGGATCCATCGCCGATCGGGGCTGATAGCGGCCGGGCTCGATGACGTCGAGCGGCAGCTCTTTCAAGCCGGTCAGCTCGCCGTCGGGGCTGGCCTGCTCGGCCGCCGCACGGGTCTTGCCGAGCAGGGCGTCGAGGTTGCGGCCCAGGGGTTTTTTCTTGCGTGAAGCGGCCATCAGCGTGTTGTCCTACATGCGTTGTTCTTCAGCAGCCGCACCCGACGCCGTTGCCGACGGCGCGCGGGCGGCCACACCCATGCGCCGCAGATATTCCCCGGCCAGACCCAGATAAGCCACGGCACCGCGGGAGTCGCGGTCGTAATGGATGACCGACTGACCATAGCTGGGCGCCTCGGCCACGCGCACGTTGCGCGGCACAACGGTCGCATAGAGCTTGTCGCCGAAATGCTCGGCGAGCTGGCGCGAAACCGCACCGGAGAGATTGTTGCGCACATCGAACATGGTGCGCACCAGGCCTTCGATTTCGAGCTCGGGATTGACCGAGCCCTGGATCTGCTCGATGGTGTTGAGCAGCGCACTGAGCCCCTCCAGGGCGTAGTACTCGCACTGCATCGGAATCAGCACCGAATCGGCGGCGGTCAGGGCATTGAGCGTGAGCACGTTCAGCGACGGCGGGCAATCGATGATGATGTGGTGGTAGCGCGAGGCGGCATTGGCCAGTGCCTCACGCAATACCGTTGCACGGTCGTCTTCGTCCATCAACGCCACCTCGGCGGCCGTCAGGTCGCCGTTGGCCGGCACCAGGTCGAAACCCATCGCCTCGGCCGGCAGCGCCGCCTCGCTGATCGCGCATTCGCCCAGGAGCACCTCGCAGAGGGTGTCCTGGCCCTCGGCCAGCTCGATGCCGGAACCGGTGGTGGCATTGCCCTGCGGGTCACTGTCGATGAGCAGCACGCGGCGCTCGAGCTCGGCAAGCCCGGCGGCAAGGTTGAGCGCTGTCGTGGTCTTGCCCACGCCGCCCTTCTGGTTGGTTACGGCCACGATTCGGGCTCGTCGCTGGGTCATGGCTTCCTCAGAATGGCCAGGCTGCGGGCGCCGTCCGCACCGGGCACGTTCAGTTCGATCATCTCGACATTGTACGCATCCGCCACTGCGGCGCGCTCGTCTTCTTCGAGCCGGCCCTTCATGGCCAGCAGGGTGGCGCCGCCGGCGAGCAGGTGGCCCAGCTGCCGCACCTGGCGCGGCAGCGGCGCCAGCGCGCGCGTGACCACCTGATCGGGCAGGCTTTCAGGCGCAAAGGCCTCCAGCCGCGACTGGATCGGCTCGATATTGTCCAGACCGAGCTCACGACGCACCTGGCGCAGAAAGCGCACCTTCTTGCCGTTGCTGTCGACCAGCACGAAATGCCGCTCCGGACAGGCAATGGCCAGCACCACACCGGGCAAACCAGCGCCCGTGCCGGCATCGACGATATCGTCGCCGTCAATCCAGGGCAGGATGCTCAGGCTGTCGACAAGGTGGCGGTCGACCATCGTCAGCGGCGCGGCGGCCGCGGTGAGATTATAGGCGCGATTCCAGCGCGAGAGCAGGGCCAGGTAGTCCAGCAGAGCGTCCCTGCGGCGCTCGTCGAGCGTCAAACCCAGTTCCGCCAGGCGGGCATCCAGCCGGGCACGCAGCGCGGCGGTGTTCACGGCCGGGCCCGCCCCCGGGCTGTTTTCGCAGCCTCATCCCGGGCTCTTGTCCGAGCATCTTCGTCAGCCTGCTCACCCGGCACGGGCAGCGGCGGCAGGTCACGATGGTGGTGACAGGCCACCTGATTGCCGTCGTCGAGCGTTTCCAGCGCCGGCACCTGGTCAGCACACAGCTGGGTGGCAAACGGGCAGCGTGTGCGAAAAACACAGCCCGACGGCGGGTCCAGCGGTGAGGGCATGTCGCCCTTGAGCGAGTGCCGGGCGCGCTTGCGTTCGCGCACGGGATCCGGAATCGGCACCGACTCGATCAGCGCCCGCGTGTAAGGATGGCGCGGCTGGCGGTAGATGCTGTTGCGGTCGGCCAGCTCCATCACCTTGCCCATGTACATCACCAGGACCCGGTCGGAGACGTGGCGCACGATCGACAGATCGTGGGCAATGAAGATCAGCGAAAGCTGCAGCTTTTTCTGCAGATCCTGCAGCAGGTTGACGATCTGGGCCTGAACGGACACGTCCAGCGCACTGACCGGCTCGTCGCACACGACCAGGCGCGGGTTGACCACCAGGGCACGGGCAATGCCAACGCGCTGACACTGGCCGCCGGAGAACTCGTGCGGGTAGCGATTGATCTGATTTGGCTGCAGACCCACCAGGGTAAGAATGCCGATGACGCGCTCGCGGATCTGCAGCCGCGACATCGACGGGAAGAAATTTCTCAGCGGTTCGGCAATGATGTCGCCGACGGTCATGCGCGGGTCCAGCGAGCCCTGGGGGTCCTGAAAGATGAGCTGGATCTCGCGGCGCTTGCGACGCAGCGTCTCCTCGTCGGCCTGCGCCAGATCCTCACCCAGCCACAGAATCTCTCCACGCCGGGGCCGCTGCAGGCCCAGCAGCGCACGCGCAAGCGTGGACTTGCCGCAGCCCGACTCGCCGACAATGCCCAGGGTCTCGGCGCGATGAACGTCAAAGCTCACGCCATCGACCGCGCGAATGATGCGGTATTCGTGCCGCAACAGCGTGCCGGTATCCACCCGGAAGCTCACCTCCAGATCACGCACCTGCAGCACCGGCTTTTGCATCATCCGGCCTCCTTTTCAGGCGGCAGGGCATCGAGATGGCAGCGCTTGAAGCGACCCGCACCGAGGTCCTCGAACGCGGGCATGCTGCGGCACTTGTCCCAGGCCCAGGCGCAGCGATCACGAAACGGACAGCCCTCGGGCACCTCCAACGGATTGGGCGGGTTGCCGGGAATGGCGTGGAGAATGCCCGAGTCTTGCCGATCCAGGCGCGGTACCGAAGCCAGCAGGTCGGCGGTGTAGGGATGCTGCGGGTCGGCGTAGAGCGCCTCGACGCCGGCCAGCTCCATCTCCTTGCCGGCGTACAGCACCAGCACCCGATCGCACAGGCCGGCGACCACGCCCAGGTCATGGGTGATCAGCAGAATGGCCGTCGACGACTGCTCGGAGAGCTCGCCCATGAGCGAGTTGATCTGCGACTGCACGGTCACATCCAGCGCCGTCGTCGGCTCGTCGGCAATCAGCACGTCCGGCTGGCAGAGCAGGCCCATGGCAATCATCACGCGCTGGCACATGCCGCCCGACAGCTCGTGCGGAAACTGCCGCATGCGCTGCTCGGGATCGCTGAGCTGCACCAGGCGCAGCATCTCGATGGCGCGCTCGCGAGCGGGCTTTTTCTTGAGGTTGCGATGGTGCGTCAGCACCTCCACGAGCTGGTCGCCCACGGTGAGATAGGGGTTGAGCGAGCTGACCGGATCCTGGAAGATCATCGAGATGCTCGAACCACGCACGCGGGTCAGCTCCGACAGCGACATCCCCAGCAGCTCCTGGCCGCGAAACTTCACCGAGCCACTGGCCCGGCCGTTTTCGGCCAGCAAGCCCATCAGCGCCAGCGCCGTCTGCGTCTTGCCCGAGCCCGACTCACCCACCAGCCCCAGCGTTTCGCCAGGCTCGAGGTCAAAACTGATCCCGTTGACGGCGTGAACAACGCCCTCGGGAGTGTCGAAAGAGACGGTCAGGTCTCTGACTTCAAGCAAGGCCATTCGACATCCCTTCGGCACGAAATCTCAAATTCGAAGCACCCAAACCGAAACAAGTCCCAACCTCCAGAAAGACAGACCCCGAACCAGCCCGTTGCGAATTTCGTGCTTCGTGTTTCCGGCTTCCTCCGGATGTCGACTGTCGAATTTCGCACTTTTTCATAGCCTGTCCTTCGGGTCGAGCGCATCCCTCAAACCGTCGCCGAGAAAATTGAAGGCGAACAGGGTCACGGCCAGAAAACCGGCCGGATAGAGCAGCGACCAGGGCGCAACCTCCATTTCCTGCGCGCCCTCGTTGACCAGCGCGCCCCATGAGGTCAGCGGCTCCTGCACGCCCAGGCCGAGGAAGCTCAGAAAACTTTCAACCAGAATAACCTGCGGAATCGTCAGGGTCACATAAACGATCACCACGCCGAGCAGATTGGGGACGATGTGGCGGCGAATGACCTGCCACTCGGTGGCACCGCAGGCGCGCGCGGCCTCGACAAAGTCCTTGTTCTTGAGGCTGAGCGTCTGTCCGCGGACGATACGCGCCATATCAAGCCAGTTGACCGCACCGATGGCAACGAAGATCAGAAAGATATTGCGGCCGAAGACCACCATCAGCAAGATCACGAAAAACATGAAGGGCATGGCGTAAACGGCATCGACAACGCGCATCATCACGTTGTCGGCACGACCGCCGACGTAGCCGGCAAAAGCACCCCAGGTCACGCCGATGGACAGCGACACCAGGGTGGCGACCAGGCCGACCAGCAGCGAAATACGCCCGCCGATCATGGTGCGCACGAACAGGTCGCGACCCAGCGCATCGGTGCCGAACACATGCCCCTCCTCCAGCGACGGTGCCGTGGAGTAATTGTCCCAGTCGGGAATCTCGTGGTCCCAGCTGGTGAGCATCGGTCCGAAAGTGACCAGCAGAACCATCAGCGCCAGGACGGCCAGCGCGGCCACCGCCGCACGATTGCGCAGCAGCCGCTGCCAGGCGTCGACATAGAGCGAGCGGCTCCTGACCTTGCGGGTATCAAGGGCCTGCTCGAAAGCGTCGCGGGCGCCTTCACTCATGTCTCGGCCTCGCCCTCATCGTAGCGAATGCGGGGATCCAGAAAGGCATACACCAGGTCGACCAGGAAGTTGAGCAGAATGATGAGCACACCATAGAGGATCACCACGCCCATCACCAGCGTGTAATCGCGATTGAGCGCGCCCTGCACGAAATAGGAGCCAATGCCCGGGATGGTGAAGATGCGCTCGATCACCACCGAGCCGGTGAGAATCGTCGCAGCAGCCGGCCCGAGGTAGGAAATGACCGGCAGCAGCGCCGGCTTGAGGGCGTGACGCAGGATCACCCATTTTTCCGGCATGCCCTTGGCACGCACCGTGCGGATGTAGCTCGAGTGCAGCACCTCGATCATCGAGGCCCGGGTGATGCGGGCGATGTAGGCAATCATCGGCAGCGCCAGCGTGATGACCGGCAGCGCCATGCGATCGACACTGAAAGCCCAGCCGCCGGCCGGCAGCCAGCCAAGCACGATGGCAAACACCAGAATCAGCAGGGGCGCCATGACGAAGTTGGGAATCGAGATACCGACCATGGCAACACTCATCACCGCATAGTCGCTCGGCCGGTTCTGGCGCAGGGCCGCCCAGGCGCCGATGATCACGCCAATGGCCAGCGCCAGCAGCAGCGCCGCCGCACCCAGCGTGAACGACACCGGCGCGCCCTGGGCAATCAGGTCGTTGACCGTCCAGTCGCGGTAGTGGAACGACGGCCCCAGATCGCCGCGCGCAATCTGCCACAGATAGCGCGCGTACTGGAACACCAGCGGCTCGTCGAGATGATATTTCGCCGCCAGGTTGGCCTCGATATCGGACGGCAGCGCGCGCTCGGAATCAAACGGTCCGCCGGGAGCAATCCGAATCAGGAAAAAGGCGAAAGTGATCAGGAGGAAGAGCGTCGGGATGGCCGACCCGAGTCGCCGGAGAGAGTATTTCAACATCGCGCTGGCCTTCGGCCGGGATGACCAAACAACAAGCACCAATTAACAAACAATGGCCGAACACCAATGAACCACACCACCACTGCGGCCCGGTTGATGCCGGAATCAACCTCTCGTCTGGTCACTCGATCATTGGTCATGCGCGCACTCACGATTCCGTCTCCGCGCTTTCCTCGGCTGCCTCATTCGCCACTTCACTCCGCGCCTTCACCAAGTACATGTGGCGCGTCGGATGCTGATCCATGACGTTTTCCTTCCAGCCTTTCAGGCGCGGGTCGATGAGGCGCTTGGTGACGTAGTGGAACACGGGCAGGATGACCTGGTCGGCCAGGATCATGCGCTCGGCCTCGGCCATGAGATTGCGGCGGCTGGCCGGACTGCGCTCGGCGGCGATGCGCGCGATCAGGCGATCGTAGCGTTCGTTGTCATACCCGGCGTCGTTGCGTCCGTGGCCGGAATGAAACAGCTCCAGAAAGGTGAACGCGTCCTGGTAATCGCCGATCCAGCCGGAACGGAAGGCCTCGGTGACCCGGCGCTGGGCGCGATTTTGCAGAAACACGCGGAACTCTTCGTTGATCAGGCGCGTGCGCACGCCCAGCACCTGCTTCCACATGGCCGCAATCGCCACGGCAAGCTTGCGATGATTTTCCGAAGTGTTGTAGCGAAGCTCCACTTCCAGCGGCCGGTTCTCGCTGTATCCGGCCCGGCGATACAGCCGCTTTGCCTCGGCCTCACGCTCTGCCTGGGTCATGTCGTCCCAGGGCGTTTGCGGCGGCTGATAATCAGGCAGGCCGGGCGGCACCAGGTTGAAGGTGGGAATCTCGCCGAACCGGCTGACCCGTTCGGTCAGGATTTCGCGGTCAACGGCGAGATTGAGCGCCTGCCTGAGCTGCAGATTGCCCTTGAAAGGCTCGCGGGTGAGGTTGAACGAAAAGAAATAGGTGCCGAACCACGGCGTCACCATCAACGCATCGGGCAGGTGGTCCTGCAACCACTGAAACTGGCTCGAGGGCACCTGATAGGTCCAGTGCAGGTCACCGGCACGAAAGCGGTTGAACTCGGTACTTTCATCCTCGAAAGGGTAGAAGACCACGCGCTCGACAATCACCTTGTCGGCGGCGCGATAGTGCGGATTCCTGATCAGCTCGATGCGGGAGCGGACGCGCCAGTCGTCGAGCATGAAAGCGCCGTTGGAGACGAGGTTGCCCGGGCGCACGTGGCGATCGCCGTGTTCAACGACGGCCGAACGATGAAGCGGATAGCTGGTGGGATGGGTCAACAGCCCCAAAAAGTAAGGCGTGGGGTCGGCGAGATCAACCTGAAAGGTCAAGTCGCTGAGCGCGGTCACGCCCAATTCCTCGGGCGGCAGCTCACCGGCAAGGATGGCCTCGGCGTTGACTATCGGCAGCAGCATGCGGCTGTAGGAGGCACCGGTGGCCGGATCAACCGCGCGCCGCCAGGACCAGACAAAATCGTGTGCAGTCACCGGCTCGCCGTTGCTCCACCGCCCCTCCGGGTCGAGAAAGAAGGTATAGGTCAGCCCGTCGCGGCTGATATCCCAGTGTCGAGCGGCGCCGGGAATAATGCGCCCATCGGGCGCCGTGGTGGTCAGACCTTCGAACAGATCGCGCAGGATGTTGCTCGCGGGCACGCCTTCGGCCAGGTGCGGGTCCAGGGTCTGGGGCTCGCCGCCGTTGCCACGATGGACGACCTGGGTCGGGGCCAGGATCTCGTCAAGCGGACGCCCGCTGTCGTCGAGCACCACCTCGACCGGGCGGGCCAGAGCCGGCGCCGCGCCGGGCGCATGCGCATCGCGCTCGCCGCAGGCGGCGAGCAGAAGCAGCAGACAAAGCAGCCACAGGCGCCTCACCGCAGCAACACCCGGCGCGCGGGATGTGCATTCATCGACCGGTCTTCAGATATGCGCATGTGCAGGTCCACCGGATGTCTGATGACATGGTAGTACACCGGCGCGACACAGCTGCGCTCGGAAGCGCCCCGCCGACCCGGGACATGGTCGCAACGGGCTCATGGCTGCGCAGGTCCCTGCCGCCGACGGGGGTTTGTGGACCTTGCACTCCTCGTCGACCGGGCGGCCTCATGCAGCCGGCGAACAAAAAAGGGATAATTGCATTTTCATTCTAGCCCGGTGTTACCTCCTTGAATCCCGATACCATCCTGACCGACAAGCGCCAGCTGACCGAGTGGCTGGAATCCGGCTGCAAACCGAAGGCCGCATGGGGCATCGGCACGGAACACGAGAAATTCGGTTTCTGCACAGACAGCCTCAAGCCGCTGCCCTACGACGGCGAGCGCTCGATTCGCGCCATGCTGGCAGGCCTGGCACGGGAATTCGACTGGCAGTCGGTGCACGAAGGCGAACATCTCGTCGCGCTGAAGAAAAACGACTACTCGATCACCCTGGAGCCCGGCGGACAACTCGAACTGTCGGGCGGCCTGCTCGATAATCTGCACCAGACCTGCAACGAGGTCAACACGCACCTGGCCCAGGTGCGCGCCGTGGCCGAACCGCTGGGCATCGGCTTTCTCGGCATGGGCTTCCACCCCACGGCCACGCGCGAGGACATCGAGTGGATGCCCAAGGAACGCTACGTGATCATGCGTAACTACATGCCCACGGTCGGCAGCCTGGGCCATGACATGATGAAGCGGACCTGCACCGTGCAGGTCAACCTCGACTTCTCCAGCGAGGCCGACATGGTGGCCAAGTTCCGCACCTCGCTGGCGCTGCAGCCGATCGCCACCGCGCTGTTCGCCGACTCGCCCTTCGTCGAAGGCCGCCCCAGCGGCTTTCTGAGCTACCGCGCGCACGTCTGGACGGACACCGATCCGGACCGCACGGGCACGCTGCCGTGGGTATTCGAGTCGGGCATGGGCTTCGAGCGCTATGTCGACTACATGCTCGATGTGCCCATGTATTTCGTCTCGCGCGGCGACCAGCTGATCAACTGTGCCGGGCAGAGCTTCCGCGATTTTCTCGACGGGCGGCTGCCGGCACTGCCGGGCGAACAGCCCCGGCTATCGGACTGGGAAGATCACCTCACCACGGCCTTCCCCGAGGTACGCCTGAAACGCTTCCTGGAAATGCGCGGCGCCGACGGCGGCCCGTGGCGGCGACTGTGTGCGCTGCCGGCCTTCTGGGTTGGCCTGCTCTACGATGCCGACAACCTGGCCGCCTGCCAGGACATGACCCGGGACTGGACCGCCGCCGAGCGCGAGCAGCTGCGACACGACGTTACGCGCATGGGCCTGGCGGCACAAATCGGCGGCCGAAGCGTTCTCGCGATTGCCCGGGAGCTGCTCGAGATGGCCCATGCCGGCCTGGCGCGGCGGCAACGGCTGAGCGGCACCGGCGAACACGAAGGCGGCTTTCTGGAGTCGCTGCAGAAAGTGGTCGAGCGCGGCACGACCCCCGCCGAAGTCAAGCTCGCCGCCTTCGAGAACGAGTGGGGCGGCGACCTCAGCCACCTGTTCAGGAACTACGCCTACTGACCGGCCTGCCGCGATCCTCTCCGAGCGGTAACGCTCAGTACGGCAGCGGCAGTTTCGGCTCCAGCGCCAACAGCCGGTCGCGGAACTCGCTGCGCACCTGGCCCAGTGCGGTCGCCTCATCAGCGCCGAAGCGCAGGATCAGGCGGCCGCTGTTGGCGTCCACGCGGGCCAGACCCCAGCGATCGGACCAGTCGGCGCGAATGCCGTCGAGGCGCGTGATCAGGGCGTCGCCAAAGTCGCTTTCGCGACCCATCCGCTCGATGAGGTCCAGCGACTGGTCACGCTCGATGTCAACCGCGATTTCGGGGCTGACGCGATACTGTGGCTGTTCGGCCAGCCGCTCTTCGAGGCTGCCCCCGTCGGCGGCCAGGATCTCGAGCAGGCGGGCGGCAGCGTAGACGGCGTCATCGAAGGGGTACCAGCGGTCGTTGATGAACACGTGACCGCGCATGTCGCCCCCCAGCGGCGCGCCTTCCTTGCGCAGCCGCTGTGCCACCGGCTGCTGGCCGCTGGCGGTCATCAACCCGCGTCCGCCGGCGCGCTCGATCACGCGCTGAAAATGCCCGGAAGCGCGCACATCGAAAACCACCGCCTCGCCCGGCCGCGTGGCCAGCACATCGGCTGCCAGCAGCATCAGCAGGCGATCGGGCCAGACGATTTCACCGCTGCGGGTGACCACGGCCAGGCGATCGGCATCGCCGTCGAAGGCAATGCCAAGCTCTGCCTGGAAGTTGCGAACACACAATCTCAGGTCTTCAAGGTCGTCGGGCGAGGAAGGGTCGGGCCGATGATTGGGGAAGGCGCCGTCGACATCGCAGTAGAGCGGGATCAGATCCGCACCGACGTCCTGCAGCAGCTTCGGCACCACGGCACCGCCGACGCCGTTGCCGCAGTCGACCACCACCTTGACCGGCCGCTCGAGCTGGACATCGGCGGTCAGGCGCGTGGCATAGCGCCCCAGAATGTCCTGCTGTTCGTAGCCGCCGTCACCACTGACAAAATCCTTTTGCGCCACCCGCCGCGCCAGCCGGGTCATGCCGTCGATGTCGATCAGGTCGCCGCCGATCATCGCGCGAAAGCCGTTGTAGCTGGGCGGATGATGAGAGGCGGTGACCATGACACCGCAACCCTCGGCCAGCTCGGTGGCGGCAAACCACAGCAACGGGGTCGGCACCGCGCCCACTTCAATGACATCGATACCGCTGTTGCGCAGCCCGCGAATGACCGCCGAAAGCATGACCGGACCGCTGAAGCGCCCGTCGCGGGCCACGGCCACGCGCTGAAAGCCGGCTTCGGAAATCAGACTGCCCAGCGCCTGGCCAATGTCGGTGGCGACTGCCGCCGTCAGATCTTCGTCAACCACGCCCAGAATATCGCTCGGGCGAAAGATGCCGGACGGCAGCGTGACCGGCTCTGTGGCGCTGGCCGCAGTAGCCCGGTCCTCCGGCGCCGTGGCCGGCGCGTCCACGGCTTCGGCGCGGCTCGATTCCGGCTGCTCCCCATTCGCCGCCGGGCTTTCTTGCGGCGGCAGCGGGCCTTCCCCTTCCAGGGCCAGATCCAGCCCTTCGCCGCTGGGCGGCTCCTGCATCGCCTCGTCGGGCTGGTCGCCGGGCTCCGGAGCGGGCGCATCGTCACGATCGCTGAAGGAAAAATCCAGGTCGAGCTCGGGCGGCGCTGCCTCGTCCGACGCGGCAGCCTCTGCGGCGGCGTCGGCATCCTGGCGCGCGCTCAGATCCTCATCATCGCCCTGGCCGTCGTCATCAAGCGCATCGGCAGCGTCTTCCGGGGTTGCTTCGGGCGCGGGCGCGGGAGTTTCGGCCTGCTCGGCGTCGATCTGGCGATAGATATCGTCGAGATTCGGCACGTCGTCAAAGTCATCGTCGGTGGCCCGCCCACGACCCTCCTGCGCGTCCAGCATCCACTCGGGCAGATCCCGGCCATCGGCATCATCGGAGTCGTGGCCAGCACTCGGCGGGCGCTCGGTCCGGTCCCCCTGCGCAGGCGCCGAGGGCTCCGGCTCCCGACGGTCGCTGTCAGGCGTGGGCACGGCAGATTCGTCATCGACCGCCTCGTCGGCCGGCGCCGCGGCTGTGCGCCGCTGCAGCAGCAGCCCGCCGCCGATCAGCAGCAGCCCGAGCACCGCAATCGCGGCACCAGTAAGCGGCGAACCACCGCCGGCGCCATGGCCGGCGGTCCAGTGCAGGCGCAGACCGCTGCCGGCAATGGTCGCCTGACCGTCGGGCACCCGTTCTGCCGGCAAGCTGCCGTTGCTGGCAATCAGCGCTTTGCCCTGCTGCAGCGCAAGCCAGCCGCCCGGCCCCGGCTGTGCGAGGCGACGGGTAATCACGCTGACCGGGCGCCGGATGAACAGATAGCCGGCCGGCGGATCCCCCGCAGCGGCATCTTCCGCCGGGATGGCGCGCGCAAAAGCGAGGTTCTCGTTGGCGGTGCCGGGGTAGTGAACCTCGGCCGGCGCCGCGCCTTCACGGCGGGCCTCGAGCAGCATCTGGATCACGCTGAAGTCGGGCTCGGGGTAGACCCCGATCTCGATATCCTCCACCCCCGGAGGAAATACGCGAACGTCGAGCAGATTGGTCACGCCAGCCGACTGCAGGGCGCGGCGCAGCTCCTGCACCTCAACGCTGCCGTCGAGCACGGCTCGGGCGCGGTCGCGGATGTCGGTCTGCGCCAATGCCGCGTTGACCTCGGTCAGGGCCGCACCGATTTCCTCGATGCTGCTGCGCGCGGCCTGATCCGTGGGGCTGGCATCTTCGGCCGACAGCGCGCCCCACAACAGCCACACCGCCAGCAGCAAGGCGACGGCACCGACCGCCACAAGAACCTGCGGCAGAAACCCGCGCGCGCTGCCGGCAGTGAAAGATGACAGGGAAAGGGACATGATCAGCCGACTCCCGTGTGGCCGATGCCCCCTTCGGCGCGCTCGCTCACCGCGAAGGATTCGACAATATCGAGCTGCACCTGAACCACCGGCACCACCACCAGCTGGCAGATCCGCTGGCCCGGCTCGATGTGAATCGGCTGCCGGCCCCGATTCCAGCAGGAAATCTTGACCTCGCCCTGATAATCACTGTCGATCAGGCCGACCAGGTTGCCCAGCACCAGACCCTGCTTGTGGCCCAGCCCGGAGCGCGGCAGCAACACCGCGGCCAGGGCCGGGTCGGCCAGATGGATGGCCATTCCCGACGGCAGCAAGGCGGTGTCATCGGGCGCGAGCGTCATCGGCTGCTGCAGGCAGGCGCGCAGATCCATGCCGGCCGAGCCGCTGGTCGCGTACTCCGGCAGCGGCCACTCGCCGCCCAGGCGTGGATCAAGAATCCTGACTTTCAGGTTTCTCATCGGATCGGTTTTCCCTCTCGAGCAATCGTTCGGCAATAATAGCAACCAGCTCGCGCGCAAGGTCTCCCTTGGCCTTGGGCGCCAGCGTCCAGTGACGATCGGCGCTGTAGACCTCGAGCGCATTCTCGTCGGTGTCGAACCCCAGATTCTTGCCCACGCGGTTGGCGGCAATCAGGTCGAGCCGCTTGGCCTCGAGCTTGCCGCGCGCCGCCGACTCGAGGTCGCGCGTTTCAGCGGCAAAACCGACCACGATTCGCGGCCGCTCACGATCCGGGCGGGCGGCCACGTCAAGCAGGATATCGGGGTTGGGAACCAGCTCCACCGTCATCGATTCATCCGCCTTCTTGATCTTGTCGCCCGCTTCGCTGGCCGGGCGATAATCGGCGACCGCGGCCACGCCGATATAACCGTCGGCGCCGGCGATGCGCTCCATCACCGCCTCATGCATCTGGCGGGCGGTGTCCACATCGCGACGCGCAACACCCGCCGGTGTCGCCAGCGGCACCGGGCCGGCCACCAGATCGACCTGCGCACCGGCCTCCACGAGTGCGCTGGCCACGGCAAAGCCCATGCGCCCCGACGAGCGATTGCCCAGAAAGCGGACCGGGTCCAGCGGTTCATGCGTCGGCCCGGCGGTCACTACAAAGCGCCGCCCGCGCAGGCGGCCAGCGCCGCCCGCCAGCGCGGCGACCAGCTCATCGGGCTCGAGCATGCGGCCCTGGCCCTGCTCGCCACAGGCCTGCGAGCCCGCACCGGGACCAAGAATGCGAAAACCCCGATCCTCGAGCACGGTACAGTTGGCGCGCACCGCTTTTGAATCCCACATCACCCGGTTCATCGCCGGGGCCAGCCAGACGCGCGCTTCGGTGGCCAGCAGAATGGTGGCCAGCAGATCATCGGCCAGGCCGGCGGCAAAGCGGGCCAGGGCGTGCGCCGTGGCCGGCGCCACCAGGATCTCGTCGGCCCAGCGGGCCAGTTCGATATGCCCCATGCCGGCCTCGGCCTCGGCATCGAGCAGGTCGGTACGCACCCGGTAGCCGCTGACCGCCTGCAGCGTCAGCGGCGTGATGAACGCCTCCGCGCCCGCGCTCATGACCACGCGCACCCGGGCGCCGGCATCGCGCAGGCGGCGCACCAGCTCTGGAGCCTTGTAGGCGGCAATCCCGCCGGTCACGCCGACCAGCAGCTTTTTTCCGTCAAGCGTACTCATGGACTTTCGAGGCGATTTCCTACGCACGTGAGAGACAAGGGCCGATACGCTGGATCAGTCCCGTCTCCCAGAATAACGGTTCTGGCCCGCAAGCTTAAGGGAAATCATGCGAATCGCCGACTGGCCCATGACCGAACGCCCACGTGAACGGCTGCTGGCCGGTGGGCCCGCGGGGCTCAGCGACGCCGAACTTCTTGCCATTCTCCTGCGTACCGGGGCGCGCGGCCGCTCGGCTCTGGATCTGGCGCGCGGCCTGCTCAACCGCTACGGCGGCCTGAGGGCACTGCTGGAAGCCGATGTCGATACCTTTTGCGACACCCCGGGGCTCGGCCCGGCCAAGTACGCGCAGCTGCAGGCCGCGCTGGAGCTGGCCCGCCGTCACCTGCGTGAAAATCTCGAACGCGGCCAGCCACTGACCAGCCCTCAGGCCACCCGGGAATTCCTGCGCGCGGCGCTGCGCGACCGGCCGCATGAGGTGTTCTGTGCACTGCATCTGGATACCCGTCACCGCGTGGTCGCCTTCGACGAGCTGTTTGCCGGCACCATCGACGCGGCGCATGTGCACCCGCGCGTGGTCGTCGAAAAGGCGCTTGCACGCCGGGCAGCGGCCCTGATCATCGCTCACAACCACCCCTCGGGCGTCGCCGAACCCAGCCAGGCCGATCTGGCGATCACCCGGCGGCTGCGCGACGCGCTGGCGCTGGTCGACATCCGCCTGCTCGACCACTTCATCGTCGGCGATGGCGAAGTGGTGTCGCTGGCCGAACGCGGCCTGGTCTGAGCCATGCCCACTTCGCCTGCTGGCGATGGCCAGCGCGGCGATCCAGTCGAAGACCTGCAGCTGGCTCGCTACGCGGCGGTGCGACGAACGGAGCAGTCCAGATCCGTGAGCAAGCCATCCTTGAGGCCGTAGATCAGACCGTGGACGGCAATCTCGTCACCGCGTGACCAGGCGCGCTGGATCACCGGCGTTTCAGCCGTCCGGCTGACGCTTTCGACCACGTTGAGCTCGGCCAGCCGATTGAGGCGCGCCTCGCCATCGCCCAGCGCATCGAGTTCGTCAGCCTTGTGGCGAGCCACGCGCCGAATCGGCTCGATCCAGTGATCGGCCAGGCCGTGGATCACGTCCTCGGTAGCGGCCCGGATGCCGGCACAGCCGTAGTGGCCGCAGATGACGATATTGCGAATACCCAGCGCGTCGACGGCGAACTCGAGGCAGGAAAGCAGATTGAGGTCGGTCGAATGGACCACGTTGGCGATATTGCGATGAACGAAGATCTTGCCGGGATCGCGGCCGGTGACGACGTTGGCCGGCACCCGCGAATCGGCGCAGCCGATCCAGAAATAGTCGGGCTTCTGAACGTCGGCCAGACGTTCGAAATAGTTCGGAGCCCCGCTCCGTATCGACTCCGCCCAGGCGGCGTTGCCGCGGATGAGATCGTCGGTCATGACTGCTGTCTGGCCCTGGATTCGGAATGGGTGGAAATTGTAGCGCGCAAGCGCGGGCGTCACCAGCTCGGGTTTCGCGCTGCGCCACGACCACGGCGTGATGGTCTTCTCGACCGGCGGGCGTTACCCGGCGCGGCACCATGAGATGCCCTGTGACCGCCGCCCGCGGTCGGGGCCTCAAGGCATTGCGGGGTGTGACCGTGGCCTGCGTAGATGCATGAAGCGAAGCACGCCACCAACGCCCCGCGCAATCTCCTGAACGCAAAAACGCCGGGCATGCCCGGCGTTTTCGAAGCGGCACCGCGAGGGGCGGAGCGCTTACTTGATCTTGGCTTCCTTGTACATCACGTGCTTGCGCACCACCGGATCGTACTTCTTCATCTCCAGCTTGTGCGGAGTGTTTCGCTTGTTCTTGTCGGTGGTGTAGAAGTGGCCGGTACCGGCACTGGAAACCATTCTGATCTTGTCACGCGCGCTGTTGGACATGCCTGAAGCTCCTTAAACGTGTTCGCCGCGGGCACGCAGGTCGGTAAGCACCTGGTCGATACCCTTCTTGTCGATAATGCGCAGCGCCTTCGAGGAGACCCGCAGCCGGACCCAGCGATTCTCGCTGGCGACCCAGAATCGGTGACGGTGCAGATTCGGCAGCGACCGCTTCTTGGTCTTGTTGTTGGCGTGGGAAACGTTATTGCCGACCAGCGGGCGCTTGCCGGTCACCTGACACACTCGGGACATGACGAATGTTCCTGAAATTTATTTGGTTGCAATCGAGCCGCACTTTATACCCCAGATCCGCCCGCAGATCAAGCGCCATCGGCGCTTTTTGCCCCGTCGGAGAGCAGCCGCCGCAGGTCGGCCGCAATTTCCTCCACGCCGAGGCGGTCGAGCAGCATCAGCCGGGGCTCACCGGCGGCGTCAAAGACGTAGATGGCCGAGCTGTGGCTGACGTCGTAGCTGCCGTCGGGCCGCTTGTCGTCGTAGCCAAAGGTGCCGCGGTAGCGGTGCATCAGCTCTCTGAGGTGCTTCGTGTCGCCGGTCAGGCCAAGCATGCGGTCGCTGAAGGCGCTGGTGTAGTCGGCAAGCTGCTGCGGGCCGTCGCGCTCGGGGTCGACGCTGATGAAGGCCAGCTGGAGCTCCTGCTGCAGCGGCTCGGGCAGGCGGCGCACGGCGGCAACCAGACGCGCCAGGGTGGCCGGGCAGATATCGGGGCAGTGGGTAAAACCGAAATAGATCGCCACCGGGCGACCGGCAAACACCGCTTCGGTAACGACCTCACCGGTTTCTGAGGTGAGCTCGAACTCCAGTTGCGGCATCAGGCCCTCGATCGATTTGCCGTTCCAGCTCCGATCGCTGCAGGCGGCAAGCATCAGCCCCACAGCCAAGATCAGCACAACGCGTCGAAGAGTCACTGCGAGGTCACCGGCACCACGGTAAAGCTCACCGTCCGCTCGGCCGGTTCGATGTCTTCGAATTCGAGCACGATCTCCACGGCTTCGCCCACCTCCAGCTCGGTGGTGGCGTCCATCAGCATCAGGTGCAGCCCGCGGGGCTCGAAGGCAACGCTTTCGCCGGAGCCAACGAGAACCCCGCCGTCCTGGTGCTCCATGCGCGCGCCGCCGTCGTCATCAACCACGGTGCGATGCATCATCACGTGACCGAAAGCCTCCGAAGAGGCCGACACCAGACGCACGGGCAGGTCGGTGTGATTGGCGATGCTGAAATACCCGGCCATCGGCGCCCCGCCCGGCACCAGGCGCACGCGCGGGTTATTTATTTCGATCGGCTCGGCCGGAGGCATGCCAGCCACCCACCAGATCGCGCCGCCCAGCAGCACAACAATGAGCAAGATCCCGGATAAGGCTTTCATTCTCTGTACTCCTCCTGTCAATTGGTCGATCAGGCCGGCGCCGCTTCAGCGCCTGCAGCGTATTGCCTTGCGTCGTCGTGCACCCAGAACCTGAGAACCACCAGCGCGGCCACAACGCTCATCATCGCCGCCGGAATCCAGGTGACCAGGCCGCCAATATGCTGGTCGGTCATCGGATCCAGCGGCCAGGCCCGCCCGCATACGGCGTAGACATCGAACACATTGGTTTCGGCAAACGTGATGCTCGCGCCGATGATGATCTGGGGCACCATCACCGCGGCCAGCAGCAGCATGCGCGTACCGTAACCCAAGCGCGGAGTGATGCCGCGGCCGCCGCGCTCGAGCATCAGCCACCAGAACAGCAGCCCATCGAGCGCCATCGACCAGTTCATGACCCAGTAGCGATTGCGGCTGAGCATGGCGTCGAAATGCAGCTCCGGCATCAGCCAGAAGGCGATCAGACCCACGAACAGGATGCTGGCAACCGCCGGCTGCTGCAGCACACGATACAGTGCCACATAAATCCAGCGCAGCCAGCGCCGGCGGGAAAACCACGCGCGCACCGGCGCGGGAATGCCGCGCGCGAGCACCGGCGCGGGCAGGGCCAGCGCAATCAAGAAAGGCGCCGTGTGGTGCAGCACCAGGTGCTGAATACGGTGAACAAAGAACATGTACTGCGACCAGTAGTCATAGCGCGTCTGGGTCACCAGATACATCAGCACCACGCCGACCACAAAGCCGATAATCGGCCAGTAGCCCGGCAATTCGCTCGCCGGCGTGTTGCGCAGGCCGTTGAAATACAGCAGCAATGCGCCCCAGACGCTGATCTGGACCAGCCAGCTGAACTCCCAGGGAACGAAAAAAGCGAAGAATTCGGACACCACAACCGGACCGCGTGAGCAGGCCGGTATTCTAAGCCATGCCGAACGGGCGGTATCCTGTGAGCTGCACACCTTCATGGCGCACGAGGAACCGAGCATGCGAAACAGACAACAAACGGCAAGGATTCTGGGCTGGGCCGGCGTGCTGCCCTTTGCCGCCTGGACCCTGGTGGCATGGACCGGGGCGCCGGAGTGGCTGGTCGAACTGCTGATTGGCTACGGCGTGCTGATCCTGGCTTTCATGGGCGGCACGCTGTGGTCGGCCGCGCTCGACAAACCGCAGGAGCCCGAAGCGCCGCTGATTGCCAGCATCGTGCTGGTGCTGGCCGCGCTGCCGGCCTTTCTGCTGCCGGCCATTTCCGCTGCCGTGCTGCTGGCCGTGCTGTTTGCGCTGCACTGGACGGCCGAGTACCTGTGGGTACGAAAGGCCCAGCCCGGCTGGTACCGACGCATGCGGGCAGGCAACAGCGCGGCCGTCGTGGCGCTGCTTGTTGTGGCGGTACTGATCGAACTGGGCCGCTGAAAAACACCGCTGTACTTCGGCTCCGGAGCAAGCCCGGAGCCGAAGTGCGGTGAGCCGGCTGGCCCTACTGACCCAGCTCGGTAGGCAGCGCTGGAGCCTCCCGGGAGATATCGTCGGAATAGCCTTCGAGCATCGTCATGATCTGCTCGATGGCTGCCTGCAGCTGGCTGTCGCGGCCGTTGTTGGTCGCCACCGGATCGAGCGCAACTTCGATGTCCGGAGCCACGCCTTCGTTTTCCACTGCCCACTCGTTGTCGGCATTGGCGAAACGGAAGTGCGGCACGGTCATGGTGCCGCCGTCAACGAAACCCGGGTTGGCGAAGATGCCGATCAGCCCGCCCCAGGTGCGCTTGCCCAGCAGCGGGCCGATACCCAGCTCGCGGAAGGCGTAGGGCAGGTAGTCGCCGCCGGAGCCGGCATCCTGGTCGATCATCATCAGCTTCGGCCCGTGCAGGCTACCGAAGGGCGTGCGCGAAATCTCGCCATGACGATAGACCCAGTTGGACAGATGCGGGCGCGAGAGCACCTCGACGATATAGTCGGCCGCCTGACCGCCACCGTTGCCGCGCTCGTCGATGATGATCGCCTCGCGGTCGAGCTGGGCGTAGAACATGCGGTTGAAGAAGGTATAGCCGGCACCGGCGGTATTGGGCAGATAGACATAGCCCACCCGCCCGTCGCTGGCCTCATCGACGCGCTTGCGGTTGGCCTCCACCCAGGCCCACAAGCGCAGCTGGTTTTCGCTGTCCACCGGCTCGACGACGACCTCGCGCTTGCCGCCACCGCCGGGCTCGGAGGCGACGGTCAGAGTCACCTGCTCGCCGACGGTGTTGTACAGATGCTCATGCAGATTGTCGTCGGCCGTGATGGTTTGTCCGTTGACCGCCAGGATGTACTCGCCCTCATGCACCTCGTTGCCGGGCTGGTCGAGCGGGCTGCGCAAGAATGCGTTCCAGGACTCGCCGGTGTAGATGCGATCAATGCGCCAGCGGCCGCTGTCGATGACGTAATTGGCGCCAAGCAGGCCGACGCCGGGGCCGGATTCGCGATGGACATCACCGCCGCTGACGCGATTGTGGCCAGCATGCAGCTCGGCGATCATCTCCACCATCACCGCGTTGAGATCCTCGCGGCGCCCAACGTGCTGGAGCAGCGGGCGGTACTGCTCGTACACGGCGTCCCAGTCCAGGCCGTGCAGGTTATCGGCGTAGAAGTACTCCTTCTGCATGCGCCAGCCCTCATTGAAGATCTGCGCCCACTCCTTCTGCGGGTCGATCTGCATACGCAGGCCCGACAGGTCAACGGCCTCGGGCTTGATCGTCTCCCCGGCTTCAGCCACCTGAACCGAGCCATTGCCGTGAATCAGCACATGGCTGCCGGCTGCGCTGATGCCGAAACCGTTGAGGCCGCTGAACACCGTCGCGGCGGCGCGCTTTTCAAAATCGAAACGCAGCAGGCGGTTTTCGTCAATCGTGTTCTCGCCGGGCATCTGCACGCTTGATCCGGGCTGCGGATAACGCATCCAGAACAGGCTGCCGTCACCGGCGACCTGGAGATTGCGATAATTGCCCTTGGCAACCGGCAGGGCGACCATGCGCTCGGCCAGGCCGTCGAAGTCGATGCGAACCTCGACTTCGGGCTCTTCCTCGCCCTTCTTGTCCTTCTTGCTCTTGTCCTTGTCCTCGCCGTTCTCGTCACCCGGCTCTTCGTCGCCGCGGCGCGGCGCCAGCGGCGAATCGCCGTCGGCGGCCAGCACCAGCGCGTAGATGCCGGCGCGATACGGCCGCTCCTGGGTCGACATGTCGAGCCCGAACTGCAGCGGCCCGGCGTTGGTCGAGGCGGCCATGAACAGATACTTGCCGTCGCGGCTGAAGGCCGGCGAGGCAACATCGGCCATGCCATCGCTGACTGGCGTTGCCTTGCCCGACTCGAAGTCGTGAATCATCAGATCGCTGAGGTAGTTGTCGCGATTGACGGTATAGGCCAACCAGCGCCCATCAGGGGAGAAGGCAACGTCAAACCTGCCCATCCGCGCTGAGCGGGCAATGGTGTCGCGATCGCCGCTTTCGGTGTCGATCACGAACAGGCTCACGCCGTTGTCGCTGTAGGCAATCCGGCCCTCGGCGGCATCCCAGGCCTGCAGGGTATAGAAGTCGGGGCCCAGGGCGTGGCGCGCGATTTCCTCGCCGTGCTGGTCGGCAATCACCAGCTGCTGGCCGTCGAGTGATTCGACGATCCAGGCAATCTCGGTGCCCTCGGGCGACCACAGCGCCGGGTATTCGCGCTGGCCGTCGGTAACGGTGAGATTACGGGTCGAGCCATGCTCGACCGGAACGGTGAAGACCTCGCCGCGGGCGGTCACGAGCACGCGCTTGCCGTGCGGCGAAATGCCGACGCGCTCGATGTTGCCCTGGACGCTTTTCCACTGCACGCGCTGCTGCGGCAAATCGGGATTGATCGCGATTTCGAGCGTGCGCTGCTCGCCGTTGGCCAGGTTCAGCTCGTGGAGCTCGCCGCCGGCCTCGAACACGATGTGCTGGCCAACACCGTCGGCCCAGTGCACGTCCCAGTCGGCCTGATCGGTGAGACGCTCGATCTCGCCGGTTGCGGTATCGAAGACATGCAGGTTCAGCCGCTTGTCGTGGCGGTCGGAGATGAACACCACCTTGTCGCCCATCCAGAAGGGCTGGATGTCGTTGACGCGCTCGCCGGGAATATCGGTGACCTCGTTGTCATCGGGCGCGATGATGCGAATCGAGGGCGTGGTGCCACCACGATAGCCGCGCCAGCCGGCCGAGCCGCCGTAAAGCCCGTTGTAGGCGGGCCCGAAATCGATGTAGGCCAGGCGCTCGCCCTGAGCATCCCAGCGGCCGCGGAAAAACCGCGCCTGCATCTGCCGGACCGGCGCGCCGCCGGCAACCGGCACGTGCCACAGCTGCGCCGAACGGCCCTGATCGGTTTCGCGCCCAGAGGCAAACGCCACCGCTTTGCCATCGGCGCTCCAGCCCACCGGCACATCCCGTCCGGGGTGCCAGGTCAGGCGCTTGGGCTGGCCACCTTCGACGGCAATGACATAAACGTCGGTGTTGCCCCCGTAGTTGGCCGCGAAGGCAATCTGGCTGCCATCCGGCGAAAAATACGGATTGTTCTCTTCGGCGGCGGCCGTGGTCAGACGGCGCGGGTTGCCGCCATCGCGATCGCTCACCCACAGATCGCCGGCATACACAAAAGCCAGATGCTCGCCGGAGACGGCGGGCTGGCTGAGCAGGCGAACGGGTTCGGCAGCGGCAGCATGCGAAAGCATGAAAGCCGCTGCGAGCAGGCAGATCCTGAGCATGGGCACGGGCGGGTTCTCCAGTGGTGAGTGATTTTCCGGGCCGAATATAACAACTGCCCGACCAACGGGCATGGGCCAATCGTCACGGACGCCGGCTGCATGCAAACGACGGTGCTGTCGGGTTAATATCCTTTTCGGGCCCGGAGGAAGCCCGCAAAGCCAGGCGGCGCGCCGGCCCGGCAGTCTGTCATTCGGGAGGGAATGCGGTATGAGCGACGCCTGCGATCCGGCTTTCAAGCCGGTGACTTTCCGACGATCCAGACGCGGGGCAATACCAGCGCCCGCTGCATCAGCCCCGTTCGCCAGGGAGCCCGAGCAGTGAATCTGCCGGCCGGGCGCCTGACGCCGATGCGTCGCCGCGTGCTCGATGCGGAGTTCGAGCGCCTGCTCGAGCTCGACGAGAACGCGCGGGCAAGGCGCCTGCGTGAGCTCGCCCGGCGCTGCCCCCGGCTGATGCGCTGGCTCGGCCCGCTGCTCGATGCACTGTCGGCAAAGGCCGATCATCTCGACGGCATGATTCGCGAGGTGGCCGACTCGGCGGTAGCCGAAATCGACCGTGCCTGTGATCGCCTGGAGCCGGGAACCGAGCTCGGTGCCTGGCGCGTGATCGAACTGGTCGGCCGTGGCGGCATGGGGCAGGTCTACCGCGCCGAGCGCGCCGACGGCGCCTTCGAGATGACCGCGGCGGTCAAGGTCATCCGCCTGCGCCGGGATCGGCGCCTGCGAACGCGGCTGACCATCGAGCGTCAGCTGCTCGCCCGGCTCGACCACCCCAACATCGCGCGCATACTCGACGGTGGCACCACCGACGACGGCCAGGCCTGGCTGGTCATGGAGTGGGTCAGCGGTCGCGATCTGCACCAGTGCCGCGCGGAGCAATACCCGCACTATCGCGCCTGCCTGGCGCGCTTTCTTCGCCTGGCCGAGGCGGTCGCGCACGCGCATCAGCGTCAAGTGGTGCACGGCGACATCAAACCGGCCAACGTTCGCATCGGCCAGGATGGGCGGGTGCGGCTGCTCGATTTCGGCGTCGCTCGACTGGCCGCGGCGGAAAGCGAGGATACGGCTCAGCGCATCCGCGCAATCACCCCGGCCTGGTCCGCGCCCGAGCTGCGCGCCGGCGAATCGGTTTCAGCGGCGTCGGATCAATGGTCACTTGGGGCACTGCTCTACTGGATGCTGTGCGGAGAAAGCTTCGACCCGGACCTCGCCGACCACCCGCGGGTGCTCGCTTCGCGCCTGCGCGAATGCTGTCCGAGAAGCGATGATCTGGCCGCCGTCATCGCCACCGCCTGCGCCCGACGGCCCGAAGACCGCTATCCTTCGGTCGCCGACCTGATCCGCGACATCGAACGCTACCGCGGCTGTGAAACCGTGCTCACGCGCGAGCCTTCGCGTCGCTACGTGGCCACGCGCTTCATCCAGCGCAATCCTTTCGCTACGGGCCTGAGCACATTGGTGGTGGTGCTGCTGATTCTCGGCCTGGCCGGCACCAGCTGGCAGGCGCGTCAGGCCGGCATCGAGCGCGATCGGGCGCAGGTGGAAACCCGCAAGACGCAGCAGGTCAGCGAGTTTCTGGTGGGCCTGTTCGAGCAGGCCGACCCGTGGCGGGCGCGCGAACAGGAGCTGACCGCGCGCGATCTGGCCGACCGCGGCGCCGAGCGCATTCGCGTGCTCAAGGAAACGCCGCAGGTACAGGCCGAAATGTTTCAGGTGCTGGCCCGGGTCCATCGCGGCCTGGCCGACTATGAGCGCGCCAGCCGACTGGCCATGGAAGCCGTCGACGTACTCGCGGCTGACGCCAGCACCCCGACCCGGGCACTGGCTGATGCCTGGGCCCTGCACGGCGATATTCTGGGCTCGCAGGGCCGCTACCAGGAAGCCGAGCAGGTGCACCGCCGCGCGCTGTCGCTGGTGGCTGAAGAGCCGCCGCCGGTGCGCGCTGGCTTCATGAATTCGCTCGGCCTGACGCTCTATTCACTCGGCCGGCTGGACGAGTCAAGAGCGCTGCTCGAAGGCGCGCTGGCGATTCGACGTGATGATCGGCCCGGGACGGCGGAGCTGGCCGACTCCTACAACAACCTGGCGCTTCTTGAAGCCACCGTGGATCGCAATGAACTGGCGCGCGAGTACTACGACCGCGCCATCGAGCTGCGCCGCGAGGTGCTGGGTCAAGACCACCCCACGACCAGTTTTTCACTGTCCAATCTGGCCTCTTTGCTGGTCCAGACCGGCCGGGCCGAAGAGGCGCTGCCCGCCTTTCGCGAAGCGCTGGCCATTCGCCGCAACGCCTTCGGCCCCGAACATCCGGCCGTTGGCAGCGTGCTCTACCAGCTCGGCTGGGCGCATGCGCAGCTCGAGCGCAACGCCGAAGCGCGCGACTTTTATGAACAAGCCCTGGCCATCCGCGAGCGCTCGCTGGGCGACAACCATCCTTCTGTTGCCGTGATCTACAACGCACTGGGCGGCCTGGCCCGAAAAGACGGAAACCTTGCCGAATCGCTTGACCTGCTTGAGCGCGCCCTGGTGATCTATCGCAACAGCTACGGCCAATCCCATCACGACATTGCCCTGGTACTCGGCAATCTGGGCGCCACTCACATGGCCCTGAAGCACCACGAACAAGCTCTCGACCTGCTCGAGCGTGCCCTGGAGATGAATCGCCGCGAACTCGGCGAGGGCCACCGGCACGTGGCCAACAACCTCAAACGCCTGGCCGAGCTGCACCTGAAAAGCAGCCGCCCCGGGCGGGCCGGCGATTATGCGCAGGCCTCATTGAACAGCTACCGCCGGATTCACGCAAGCGAAACCCATCCGACGGTCGTCGCTGCCCGCCAACTGGTCGAGAAGATCAACGCCCAGCGCTGATCTTCTCGACCATCCTGGCTCAGTCTTCGTCGTAGCGCTCGAACCAGGCGAGGATATGCGCCACCTTGCTCATCAGCTGGGTGGGCCGATCGCTCAAGCCGTGCGAGCTGTCGGGAATGCGCACCAGCGCGGTGGGCACACCGCGCAGCTTGAGCGCCTGATAGTACTGCTCCGATTCGGGCATCGGCGTGCGGTAATCGGCCTCACCGGTCAGCAGCATGGTCGGTGTATTCACCTCGCCCACGCGCGAGATCGGCGAATAAGCCATATAGTGTTCAGGCGCCTCCCAGGGCATCGCCGGGAACCAGTAGTTGGTGAAGAAGGCAGCGTTGTCGGCATACAGCGCAAAGCTGTACCAGTTGATGACCGGCTTGGCGACCACCGCGGCGCGGAAGCGATCGGTCATGCTGACCGCCCAGGCAGTCAGCACGCCGCCGCCGCTGCCGCCGGTGACGAACAGCCGCTCGCCATCGACATAGTCGCGGCCGACAACCGCGTCCACGGCGGACATCAGATCATCATGATCCTGCGAAGGATAGTTGTGATGAATCAGCTGGGCGAAGCGCTCGCCATAGCTGGTCGAGCCCCGCGGATTGACGTAGAGCACCAGATAACCGGCCGCGGCATACAGCTGCATTTCCGAGGCAAATCGCGGCCCGTAGTCCGAGTGCGGCCCGCCGTGAATTTCCAGAATCAGAGGGTAGGTCCGGTCGGGATCGAAATCGGCAGGCTTGACCAGCCAGGCCTGGATGCGCTCGCCGTCATGGCTGGACTCCACCCAGATTTCTTCGGCATCGGCAATGTCGCGCCCGGCAAACAGGACCTCGTTGATATGGGTCAGGCGCCGATTGTCGCCGTCACGCCCCACGGCAATATCGGCCGGGTGCGTCACGTCGGTCATCGGAAAGGCATAGCGGCCATCGCGGCTGACCGAAAAGCTGCCGGAACCATAAGGCCGGCTGTTGGAGACCCCGCCCATGTTGGCTGCAAGCTCGCGCATCCGGCCCTTCATCCCGGTATGACCCAAGCGGGTGACGCCCTCGCTGGTATAGCGGAAATACAGCCCGCCGGAGCGCCGATCCCAGACCGGCTGGCTGATCGGTCGATCCAGATCGGACAGCAGCTGGCGATACTCACCGCTCTTGCGCTCCAGAACATACAGATGCGACTGGTGGTAGCTCATGCGTTCGTCGTCGAAACCGGTAAACGCGATGTAGCGGCCGTTGGGCGACACGACAGGCGAGGAATGGCTGACCGCCCCCTCGGTGAGCTGCTCGATCTTGCCGGACTCCACGTCGAGCTGGTGGAGACGGGAGCGCGCGGGTTCCTGTTCGGCGTTGTCGCTCAAGTTGGCGGCAAACACCAGGTGCTGGCCATCGGGAGTCCACGCCGGGCTGCGGAAGTTGTGCGACCCTTCGGTCAGCTGCCGCGGCGCGCCGCCGGCGGCGGAGATCACGAACAGGTGGCGGTCACCGGGCTTGAGATAGCCGGCGCCGTCCTGACGCCAGTGCATCTGATCGATCACCCGTGCCGGCTTTGCCCAGTCGGCACCTTCGGGCTTGCGCGGCAGCGTGGCCATCGGCTCGGGGGGCGTTGCCACCAGCATGCTGAAAGCCAGCTTCGTGCCGTCGGGCGACCAGGTAATGCCTGAAGGCGCTGCCGGCAGCTGCGAAAGCCGGGCCGTCTGGCCCGATTCAAGCCACAGCACGTGCAGCTGGGCACCACCGGCGCCAGCGCGAACGAAAGCGACCCGCTTGCCGTCGGGCGAGATTCTTGGCGACAGATCGCGGTGCATGCCACTGGTCAACGGGCGGTGGTGGCTGCCGTCGGCATCGATGCGCCACAGGTTCGAGCGCCAGCGGTCAGCCTGGCGGTCACCGAAATTGCGCACGTAGACCACGGCTTCACCGTCGGGCGTGATCTGCGGCTGCGACGCCCACTCCATGGCGAAAAGGTCCTCCAGCGAGAACGGCGAAGCCAGGGCGGACAATGGCAGCAGGCAGGCAAGGAGAAACAGCGCGAGGCGTTTGGTGGGTAATTCTCGAGTCACGAAATCTCTCTTGGAGCGTCAAGTGGAGACGGTATCTTACGCCGAAGCGAACGCCCGCCGCCGCAAACCTGAAGGCCCGGCGGGCAGCCGCGGGCTCGTGTTCTCACCCCGCCCGGCAGCCTGTGGCGCGCATCACTCCTCTTGCTGTCGAATGGTCTCGTGCCAGGCAATCGGATCGACTCGAAAGCACTTCTGCAGCTCCGCATACAGCTCCGGGTGCTGCTGCTTGAGCTGGCGCGGCTGTTCATAGAACGTCTCCACCAGCACGGCAAAGAACTCGGCCGGTGCGCTGGCGCCATAGTGGTCTATCAGGGTGCGTGTGCCGGCGCTGGCCTGGCGCTGCAGCTGCTCGAACTCGCGCGTCATCACCCGCGCCCAGCTGAGGTAGTGCGAGCGCTGGTGCAGAATCGGCGCCCCGTCGACCGCACCGCCGGCACCGTCAAGCTTGTGGGCAAACTCGTGCAGAATCACGTTGTGGCCGTCGGTCACGTCGCGGCTGCCGGCCAGGGCCGAATCCCATGACAGCACCACCGGCCCGCGATGCCAGGACTCGCCCAGGCGCGCCTGCTTGCCCACCGACCGCACCAGGCCGTCGTAGCTTTCATGCCGGGCCACGAACGTGCTGGGGTAGAGATAAATGGTGGAGAAATTGGCGTACTGATCATGCGCCCGGTTGAGCAGCAGAATGCAGGCATTGCCGGCAATCGTCAGGCGCATCTCGTCGGTGACCTCCAGGCCCTGGAAGCCGGCGAAGGTCTTGTCGTGCAAGAACAGCCGGATATGCCCGTGCAGCTCTCGCCTGAGCGCATCCGGCAGACCGCGGTAGAGCGGCACATTGCGCTCGAGAATCTGCTGCCATTCAGGCGGCAGCGGCTTGCGGGAGATGTGTCGACGCCGATGCCGGCGCCAGCGCCCCCAGCCCCACCACGCCAGGGCGGCAGCGGGAATGAGCAGCAGAATTTCCATCAATGCATTGCCAGAGCGCCGGGCCCGGGGCAACGCTCAGTCGCGCACGGCATCCTGCACCCACTGAAAGGCATGCCAGTAATAGTCGCCGCTGCCGTCGGCCGCCGGCGCGGTGCAGTTGATCTTGTTGCGACCGGTCACGCCCTGGCCGTCCACTGCGATCTCCAGCCGATGTGGCTGCCCTGCGGTGAAAGTGGTGGCCAGCCGCTCGCCGCGGCTCGAGTAACAGGCCAGCTGCCCGTCACGATAACCCCCGTCGGCCAGCGCCAGACGCAAGCGCTTGATCGGGCCGCGCACGCCGTCGCCCGGCGGCACCGGCCTGGCCTCGACCACCGGCAGCGCGCGCGAATTGACAGCCTGGGCGAATCGATCCAGATCATCAAAGCCGCTGGCCATCGGAAAGCGCGGCGCTGACAGGGCATCGGTCGTCGGGCCGACGGCGCCCGAGCGCTGCGTCAGGGCAAAGGCATGGCGTTCACCGACAATGGTGGCCAGCTCGGCCGAATCCTCGCCGTAGGGATAGGCGAACAGTTTCGATTTCGCACCGATCTCCGCTGAAATCCGGCGTTCGGCGCGCTTGATGTCGTCCGTCACGCGCGCGGCCCACTCGCTCCGGCTTTCATCTTCGGCACGCGCGATCAGGTGACCATGGCTGGCGCTGTGGTTGCCGATGACAACGCCATCGTCGTGCAGATCACGAAGCTGCTGCCAGCTCATGTAAGGCGAGTGACCGGCATCGACGGCATCGGTATTGACGAATACCGTGAACGGCCAGCCACGCTTGCTCAACATCGGCCAGGCTGTGGCATGAACCGACTCGTAGGCATCGTCAAAGGTTATCGCCACCACCCTGGCGGGCAGCGCCTCTTCGCCGCGCAGTGCAGCTTGCAGCAGACGAGGCAGGGGCCAGACGGCGAAATCATGCTCTTCGAGATAGTCCAGGTGTGCCTTGAAGCGCTCGGGCGTGACGCTGGTCGATGCGGGCGTCGCCTCGCTGACGTGGTGATAAAGCAGAACGACCCCGTGGCCATGATCTTCGGCCACGCTCACCGCCGGCAGCGCGCCGACGAGCACGATCATCAGCAGGGCAAGCAATCGTGTCATGATCAGGTGCCTCCGATAGCCGCTGTCGACGCCGCTGCGCCCGGCAAGTCGCTGATGGCCTGCCCGATCATGTCGCGATTGACGCGGATGATCTGCTTGATTTCATCGACGTAAGCCTGACGTCGCTGCGAGTAGCGAATCAGGCCGTCGGCCAGGGCAACGGCTCCCGGCTCGCGGCCGGCCGCGCGCTCGGCCTCACGGATGCGGCGCAGGGGCAGATAGGAAGGGTGGGTATTGAGATTGTTGATGTAGCGCCTGACCGACTCGCTCACCGAATCAAACGCCGCCACCTCGTGCCCCGCATTGCGGTTACGCCGCTCCGGCACGATGCCGCAACCCGGCGCGTAGCACCAGTGGCCGAACAGGTTGTTGCCCAGCCGCGCAAAGCGCGAACGTCCCCAACCCGATTCCTTGGCCGCCTGCACCAGCGCCAGAGAAACCGGCACGCTATCGACGCGACGCAGGAGCAGCGCCAGGGTTTCCTCGCGCGAATCTCCCGGCCAGCTCAGCTCGTACTCGGCCGCCAGATTCATCATCCAGCGGCGATCGAGCAGGCCCAGCCGGCGGTCGTCTTCCACTTTCGGCGCGATCTCGAGCAGGTGGCGGCGCTGGGCGAGCACGCGCTCGTTTTCAGCCGCGACAATCGGCGCGAGAAAACTGAAGAACGCCGCCTTGCGCTCGGCCACTTGCTCGATCTGACCAAAGTCGGGCAGCGTGGTATCAGCCTCCGGGCGCAACAACGCATACAGGCCGACCAGCACAATGGCCAACAGCACCAGCCCTTCGCTGGCCCAGCGCGGAGGGTGCTGTCGGGCGACCACCGCTTCAGCAGCGGAAGAATCAATTTGTCGGGGCGCTTCATTCATGGTGACAGTCTGCCAGCAAACGCCGAAAGGCGAGCGTGGCGTAATGGTACGAGTCCGATAATCACAAGTGCGGGCGGCCGGCTTCCAGCGCAAGTCGCTGATTCAGGACGAGTCGGCCCGGCGCCGCAGGTGATCGCCGAGATTCGGCGGCCGGTAACGCTCGTCGCGGCGCCAGCGCCACTCGGCGGATGGGTCGACGTGCTCACCGCTGCGGGCGCCCGGCGTCGCCATGATCGGCCGATGCCAGGCGGGAATCAGCCGGAACAGACCCCGACGGCTGCGCGAAGGCCCGCTGAAAACATCCGGCGCGGTGTTGACCTCGTTGACGGCCAGGCCGCACTGCCGGGCCTGGCGCAGCATCCACTCGAAGGTGATCTCCGACAATCCCGTGCCGGGGCTGCCGCCGCCGACATCACCGTGCACGCCCACGAACCAGCGCTGCTCCATGGTCTGATCGCCTGCCTGCGGATGGCGCTGCCAGCGCGTGGCCCGGAAGTGGCGGCGCTTTTCGTCGATGGCCAGAGCGTGAAAGGCATGGCGCACCGTCGGCCCCAGGCGAGTGTCGTGAAACTGCACGCGACGGCTCAGCGGGCTCTTGTGCAGCAGCAGCGGGTTGCCCAGCGCGCCCACGGTGTCCCACACGCCAATGAAGTGAATCGGGGGCGGCTGGGGCCAGCTGTAACGCTGGCGAAAGCGCACGGCCTGCTTGCCATCGGGGTGCTTGAGCGGGGAGCGGGAGCGGTAGAGATCGAAGGCCTCGTCAATGCGGTCGTCGCATTCGCGCCTGACCACGCCGGCGTTGTAAATCATGCCGCCGAGGCTGCGCACGGTGAATGCGCCGCGGCTGTAGCCAAACAGGAACAGCTGATCTCCGGGCTCGAAATGCGCCACCACGAAGCGATAGGCGTCCTTGAGATTGGCCGACAACCCCCAGCCGGTCGCCCCGGCAAACCAGCGGTAGAGCCGGCTGCCACCGGCCCCCACGCCCGGGCCGTAGTAAACGCGCTGCTCGACACCGTCCGCATCGACCCCGACAACCGCCTGCGCCATTCTGGGAACATGCGTCGGCGCCGGCTCGCCGTTACGCTCACGATCCGCTGCACTCCAGGTGCCGTCACAGCAGATGACGATCCGCTTCATGTTCTGCTCCCCGATCTCCCGCGAAGATGCTACGCCAGCGCCGCCATGGCGGCAATGGAATTCTTGCAGGCTTCCGATCCGGGGCGCGCAGGCATCTTGACCCCGGCACCCGATCAGCTGCTACTCTGGTATATCCTGCCGTCAACGCTGTCGACACTGCGCCCGTAGCTCAACCGGATAGAGCACCAGGCTTCGAACCTGGGGGTTGGGGGTTCAAGTCCTCCCGGGCGCGCCATCCTTGTGAGCCCCGACACCCGCGCCCCGTGCGGATACCGGGCAGCCGCGCGGGCGGTGCCCGTCACGACAGAGCCCCGAATCCTTCGCGCGCACGGGTACGCAAAGGTATTGGAGTCTTCCGCCCGCGGCTGGCATAATGCTTTGGCGGCAACTTCTCAAAGGGGAGCAAGTGCCGTGATGGAGCACACAGATGCCCGGATGGCAGTCATCCGCCCCGGGCGCACCGCAAGGGGAGTGACAAGCCGTGAACCAACGGCCGCGGGGACAGGAGTCTTCCGTTCCGGACTCGATCACCAACCTGATCAGGCTGGCCAGCCTGATCGCCATTGCCCTGGGGCTGTTTGCCGCTGCCCTCGGCGCCACGGCAGCGTATCTGAATCTTTCCACACAGCTGCAGCTGGAACGATCCGAGCGCGCGGCGCTGGCGCAGGCCGACCGCATCGCCGAAGTCCTCGCTGGCGTCCACACCAGCCTGCGCGACGCCAGCGTGGTGGATACCGCGCGCAGCGGCAATGCGGACGCGCTGCGCTCGGCCCTTCGCCAACGCGGCGTCAGTGGCATCGTCGATGTCCGGCTGCTGCCGGCCAGCGTGGACGCCATTGCGCTGAGCGCGCACATCGACCTGGACTTTGCCGCCGCCGAGCTGGTTTTCGAAGCAATTCGCCAGCCGCGCGCAGAAAGCCGCGTGCTGCAGCCGGGCACGCCCGCAGAGAGCCTGGCCTTTGCCCAACGCCTGCCGGGCGAGGGCGATGTCGTGCTGCTGCGACAGACGGTAAGCGTCCTCACCCGCCTGCTGCACGACAGCGACCAGCTCGACTTCATCGCCCTGGCTCAGCAAAACGACGGCCGCAAGATCCCGCTGGCCGTCCTCGGGCGCTCGACCGCCGCGCCGATCCGCGAGATTCCAATCGCGGGCAGCCATCTTCTGCTGCAGTGGAACCGGGCGCTGTTCGGCGCGCCGTTGGACAACCGGATGGCAGTGATCATCGGCTGCGCCGGCATCATCGTTCTGATGCTCGGGCTACTGTTGCGGCGACGCACCCGCCTGGCGCAGGTGCTGAGCGCCGGGCGCAGGCCCGAAACACGACCGGCGCCGGAACCCGAGCCTGCGGGGGCACCCCGGTCGGCACACGACACCGTCGTG
This sequence comes from Wenzhouxiangella sp. YN1, assembly GCF_056324145.1. Lineage (NCBI taxonomy): Bacteria > Pseudomonadati > Pseudomonadota > Gammaproteobacteria > Chromatiales > Wenzhouxiangellaceae > Wenzhouxiangella > Wenzhouxiangella sp. YN1. The sequence goes on along the minus strand of NZ_JBJNIO010000147.1, from coordinate 102,872 downwards.
CTCGATGCAAGCGGGCGCGGGCAAGCCAGCGACGTCGCGGCAGCCGCAGCGCAGCGCAGCGATTGGCAAGCGCCTCCGGACCACACGCAGGCGCCCGACCCCGATGACCCCGGCCTGCCGGAGTGGCTGCGCGACGGGCAGGATGAAGACCTCGATACCCTGCTGGCGGCGCCGGATGAAGCCGAACAAGCGCACTCAGATCACCCACCGGATGCCCACAGCCTGCCCTCGACCCTGTTCACCGACGACGGCATCCACGGCGTGGCCGGGCAGGAATTCGATCCGCCGGTCGCGCGGCTGCTCGGCGGCGCCATCGCCGCGGCGGCCGCCGAGCGCAGCATTCAGCGCCTGTATGTCGCCCACGACGGCCGCGAGTCCGGGCCGGTACTGCTCGACCACCTGACCGAAGGCCTGCATCGCGGCGACATCGAAGTCATCGACCTGGGCGCCTGCCCGGCACCGCTTGCCTGGTTCGGTGCCATGCACACGCGCAACGCCGGCGCCGTGGTGCTGACCGGGGGCGAGCGGCCGGAAGAGGTCAACGGGCTGGAAATCGTACTCGACGGCCACTGGCTCGACGCCCACGATCAACAACAGCTTCTGCAACGCAGCCGCCAGGGCAACCCGGCCACAGGCGCCGGCCAGCCCGGCGGCGTCGAAGCCGGCGCCGATGTCGGCGCCGATGTCGGCGTAGAAGCCTACAGCGAACAGCTCGCTGCACGTTACCGACTCGACTACCCGCTGCGGGTCGTGCTCGACTGCGGCAACCCCGTCAACGGGGCTATTGCGCCCCGGCTGCTCGAGGCCCTGGATGTGGACGTGATCGCGCTCAATTCCGATGCCGAAACCAATCCGGCCGAGGTAGGCGACTTTGCCGGCGGCGAACGCGAGCGCGACCTGAAGCTCTGTGTCTACAACTTTGCTGCTGACCTGGGCATTGCCCTTGACCGTACGGGCAGCCGCCTGCGGGTGATCGACTCCGAAGGCGAGCCGGTCACGATGGCCTGCCTGGGCGCGCTGCTGTTGAGCGACCTGGCCGCGGCAACCGAACAACCGGTGGTGGTGGCCGAACCCGAGCTGTGCGCCCGGCTGGCGACCGCGGTCACGAGCGACGCCGAGCTGGTGGCCTGCGAAGGCAACCGGGTTGCGCTACATCAGCAGATGCGTGAGCACGGCGCCGCGCTGGGCCTGCACGCCGACGGCTCGGTACTCTACGGCGCCGACTGGCACGGCCTGCCCGACGGCCTGCATGCTGCCGCCTGGCTGCTTGCAATTCTTGGCGCCGAAGATCGCACCACTGCCGAAACCGTGCAGCTGGTGGGCCATGGTTCGCGCCATGGCCGCAACAGAATGTGATGCACTTCCCATGTCTGGCGCGTTAATATGAGAGTTATCCGATCTTTCTCGGGAAGCGTCGGCCTTGAGCGAAATCAGCGACCACGACTACACGCCGGCCATCGGGCGCAGCTTCGGCAATTTCGTTGTCGTGCGCGAGCTCGGTCGCGGCACCATGGGCGCGGTCTTCATCGGCTATCAACAGTCGCTCAAGCGCCAGGTGGCCATCAAGCTGCTGCCCAAGGCGCTGGCCCGCAGCGAGCTCGCGCGCCGACAGTTTCGCGACGAAGCCGAAACGGTGGCGGTACTCTCGCACCCGCACATCATCACGATTTTTGAAAGGGGGGAGGACGACGACTATTTCTACCAGGCCATGCAGCTGGTCGAAGGCGACGACCTGGCAAGCCTGCTTGGCAAGCTGGCGCGCCATCCGGTACCGCACCGGCGGGTGCTGCCGCTGCAGCACAGCGTGCGCCTGATCAGCGAAATTCTCGACGGCCTGGAGTTCGCTCACGAAGAAGGCGTGATCCATCAGGACCTCAAGCCCGCCAATATTCTCATCGACCATCGGACCGGCCGGGCGCTGATCGCCGATTTCGGCATCGCCAAAACGCAGCAGATCGAATACTACGCCCGCGGGCTGGTCGTGGGCACGCCACAATACCTGTCGCCCGAGCAGGCCGCCGCCGGCGACACCGATCGGCGCAGCGACATCTACTCGGCCGGCGTCATGCTGCTGGAGATGCTTGTCGGGCACCTGCCTGTTCGCGACGAATCCGGTCGCGACACCGTACTGCGCAAGATCAGAGAACCTGACAGCTTTTTCCCGGAGCCCTTCCAGAACTGCGCGCCAACCATCGATCGGATCATGGCGGGCATCCTGGCCAAGGCGACCGCCGCCGACCCGGCGCAGCGCTATATCAGCGCCCGGGCCTTTGGCCAGGGCGTGCAGCGCTGGTTCCAGTCACGGCAACCGCGGCGGGCGGCGCCGTGAACCCCGATGCCGCCCACCCGCTGGATGCGCGCAGCGCCGAACTGATCGCGCGCCAGCTCAACTCCGCCTACATGAACGCCAGCGGTTTCGGCGTGGACCATCCCACCACCGAGCGCGCGCTCGAGACCTTTCATGCCTCGCTGTCGCAGGCGCTACACAACGACGAAGCTCTGTCGCTGATTCTCGACCGCGGCCGTCTGTTCATCGAAAAGCACCCCGTCGGCGCCCGCTTCAACCCCAGGCGCATGGTCGACACCCTCAACCAGGCCGGACTGGAGTCGATCACCTTTCAGCGCGGTTTCACTGCGGCCGACGCCAAGGCGCTGATCGCCACGCTCGATCGGCTGCCGGAATATCCGTCGCTCGCCGCCGCCGAAGCCGACCTGAAAACACGTCAGTCCGGCTGCATCCGCTTCAACTACATCGTCTATCGCAAGGTCACCTCCGACCAGAAGGTGGTGACCAGTGGCGAGGCCGCAACCGAGCCTGCCGAGCCGGCCGCAAGCGCCCCCTCGGGCCTGCGGGAAGCCTTCTCCGGCGAGCGCGTGCTCGAACAGCTCGATTCGTTCTTCGCGTTCGGCGACATGGCCGAAAGCCCCGACACGGCAGCCGCGCGGGTCGGCTCCAGCCCGAGTGAAGACGAAGACCATCGCAGTCGCCTGGTCGCGCACCTCAAACGCCTGACGCGCGAAATCGAAATGGGCAGCGACGATGCCGAAGGCCTGTCGCCCGAACAGCTGTTTACCGCCATGAGCACGCTCAGGCAGCGGCTGCGCCAGACCGTGAGTACGCAGGAGGATATCGATCGCATCATGGCCGAAAGTGGCGAAGTGGTCAGCGAAATGGACGAGCTGACCTACTCGACCCTGGTGCGCCTGGTGCGCGAGGAATACCGCAGCGGCGGCTTTTCGGTGCAGCGCATGGCCCAGATCATCAACCGCATGCTGCCCGATGCCAGCGACCTCAAACGCTTGCTGCCGCGGCTGCGCCAAGGGCTGCTCGAAGAAGGCATGCCGCTGCAGCAATACACTCGGCTGGTTCACGAGCTTTCAAAGGAACTGCGCAGCGAGCAGCTGCTGCGCGCTCTGGCCTCGGGCGCCGAGGACGTCGGCATGGAGGTCGACGACATCGTCAAGCACATCCGGCAGGACCCCACCGAAGCCGCTCGCCTGCTGGTGCTGGCGGGCGAGCTGCGCCAGGGCGGGGCCGGCGACAGGCAGCAGCTGTCGGCCGCCTTCACCGACTATATCGAACGCGTCAGCCGACAGCTGGCCCTGACCCAGGCCAGCCCGGATCAGGCCATCGCACCCGACAGCGTGAGCAGCCAGCTCGAGCGCGTTCAAGGAGAACTGATCGAGCAGATGCGCCACGGCGGCCTGGGCCCGGAAGCTGCACAGCAGCTACAGGCTCAGCTGCGGCAGCGCAACCCGCAGCCGAGCGCGGCGGTGGGCGAGCAGGCACGCGCGCAGACGCCCCGACAGCAAGCCGCCGCCCCCGAAACCGGCCGCCGGACAGAAGAGCGCCGGGCCAGCCTGCCGGCCAGCGTGCTCAGCGTCAGCAATACCGCATTGTTTCTCAAGCATCAGGCCCGGGCGGCCCAGCGCTATAGCAACCCGTTTTCCGCCATCAAGGTCCTCGTCGAGTGGCTGCTGCCTGTCGAAGGCGGCACTGCCAGACGCCCGCGTGATGGCGACATCGAAGAAGTCCTGCCCGAGCTCTACTACCGCATCACGCGCCTTGCCCGCGATCTGGATCTGATCGGCTCGCTGGAAAAAACCCGGCGCGCCGTGCCCTTCATCATCCTGCCCATGACCGGGGAAGAGGGCGTCAGGGTTTTTCGCCGGCGCCTGCTCGACGTGCTCGCGGAGTTCCCCTTCCGCCTCGAAAGCGGCGCGCATACGCTCGTCTGCACCGTCACCGTCGCCAGCTTCGACAGCAAAACCGACCGCAACGCCAACGCCTTCCTGCAGCGCCTCAATCAGATCCAGCTCTCCACCCGCACCGCCCCCACCCAGCCGGCTCAGAACCGGACAATGCCCGAATGACTCGCCAGCAATTTTTCAAGTAGCCGTCGCGTCGACGGGGTTGACCACGCCAACACGACCATGGCGCTGCGCCCGGTCACGACCCGACCGCGGCCTGCTCTAGAATACGCACATGGACTTCGATGCGCTGAACAACCTGCGCGACGCCCACGGCGGCTGGCGGCTGCTGCTGGCCGATCACGCGCCGATGATCATCAGCTTTCTGCACCACTGCTTCATCGAGTCGAACGTGCGCGCCATGAGCGAGGGCGAGCTTGTCACCCGCCTGGACGACCACCTTGCCGGCATCCGCGAGGTGGCCGGCGAGGACCGCTTTCCGCGCCCGGCGCTGGCCTACCTGAGCGACTGGGCCGACGACCGGCGCGCCTGGCTGCGGCGCTACTACACCAGCGACAGCGACGAGGCCCACTACGACCTGACGCCGGCCGCCGAGAGCGCGATTCGCTGGCTGTCCGGCCTGGAGCAGCAGCAGTTCGTCGGCGCCGAGTCGCGCCTGATGACGGTGTTCGACCTGCTCAAGCAGATCGTCAGCGGCGCCGAGACCGACCCGGCCGCGCGCATCGCCGAGCTCGAGGCCCGGCGCGAGGCCATCGACGCCGAGATCGAGCGCATCCGCGGCGGCGAGCTGTCGTTGATGGACGACACCCAGCTCAAGGAGCGCTTCCTGCAGATGGCCGACACTGCGCGCGCCCTGCTGGCCGACTTTCGCCAGGTCGAGGACAACTTCCGCCGGCTCGACCGCCAGGTGCGCGAGCGCATGACCTGGTTCGAAGGCGGCAAGGGCGAGGTGCTCGAAGAGGTTTTCGGCGAGCACGACGCCATCGCCGACTCCGACCAGGGCCGCAGCTTTCGCGCCTTCTGGGATTTTCTGATGTCGCCGGCCCGCCAGAACGAGCTCAGCGAGCTGCTCGAGAAGATCTTCGAGCTCGAGGCGGTTGTCGAGCTCCGGCCCGACCGCCGCCTCAAGCGCGTGCACTACGACTGGCTGGAGGCCGGCGAGGTCACCCAGCGCACGGTCGCGCGGCTGTCCGAACAGCTCAGGCGCTTTCTCGACGACCAGGCCTGGCTGGAAAACCGCCGCATCATGGAGCTGATCCGCAGCCTCGAGCGCAAGGCCGTGGCCGTGCGCGAAAAGCCGCCGCGCCGGCTCGACCTGCGCCTGGACATGCCCGTGCCCGAGCTCGATCTGGTCATGGACCGGCCGCTGTTCAGCCCGCCGCTGCGCCCCGACATCCAGGACGAGGTCGAGCTGGCTGACGACCGCCTGATCGACGCCGAAGCGCTGTTCGACCAGACCCATGTCGACCGCCAGGCGCTGGAGGCCGGCATCCGCCGCGCCCTGCAGGATCGCGACCAGATCAGCCTGGCCGAGCTTCTCGACCGCCAGCCGCTGGAAGAAGGCCTGGCCGAGCTGGTCACCTATCTGGCGATCGCCACCGACGACGACGGCGCGCTGATCGACGATGACCACACCGAGACCGTCACCTGGACCCGGGCCGACGGCCGACGGCGCCGCGCCCGGATGCCTCTGGTAGTATTTTCGCGATGACCGACACGCACACCACTCCGGCGCCCGATCCCCGCCTGTCGCTGCCGCTGATCGCGCTGTTCAAGGGCGTGCTCTACGCCGACCAGAGCCACGAGAACTGGCAGAACCTGCTCGAGCGCCAGGCCGCCATCGCCGATCATGTGGCGGTGCTCGGCCTGGAGCTGATCGTCGACGAGGCCGAGGGCTACGCCTTTCTGCGCCAGCAGACAGACGAGGATCGCGAGACCGAGCTGCCGCGGCTGATGGCGCGCCGGCAGCTGAGCTATCCGGTCAGCCTGCTGCTGGCCCTGCTGCGCAAGAAACTGGCCGAGCACGACGCCGGCGGCGGCGAGCTGCGCCTGGTGCTCTCGCGCGAGGAAATCGTCGATCTGGTGCGCCTGTTCCTGCCCGATTCGGCCAACGAGGCCAAACTGATCGACCGCGTCGGCATGGACATCAACAAGGCCGTCGAAATGGGGTTTCTGCGCCGGCTCCGGGGCCAGGACAACCAGTTCGAGGTCCGCCGCATCCTCAAGGCCTACGTCGACGCGCAGTGGCTCGGCGAGCTCGACGCCCGCCTGGGTGAATACGCCGAACACGCGGCACGGGACTGACGCCATGGAAGGACTGGCACTGGATTTCGCCACCGACGACGCCCGCGCCGGCTACCGCCTGCACCGCGTCGAGCTGCTCAACTGGGGCACTTTCGACCGCCAGGTCTGGCAGCTCACGCCCGACGGCGACAACTGTCTGGTCACCGGCGATATCGGCTCGGGCAAGTCCACGCTGATCGATGCCGTCACCACGCTGCTGGTACCGGCCCAGCGCATAACCTACAACAAGGCCGCCGGAGCCGAGTCGCGCGAGCGCTCGCTGAGATCCTACGTGCTCGGCCACTACAAGTCCGAGCGCGGCGAGTCCGGCCTGTCCGCCCGCCCGGTAGCGCTGCGCGACCACAACAGCTACTCGGTCATTCTCGGGCATTTCTACAACGAGGGCTTCGACCGCCACGTCTGCCTGGCCCAGGTCTTCTGGGTCAGCGACAACCGCGGCCAGCCCGAGCGCTTTTACGTGGCCGCCGATGTGCCGCTTTCGATTGCCGAGCATTTTTCCGGTTTCGGCCACGACCTTAAAGACCTGCGCAAGCGCCTGCGCGGCCTCGATCACGTCGAGCTGCACAACGCCTTCCCGGCCTACGGTGCCAGCCTCAGGCGCAAGCTCGGCATCGGCAGCGAGCAGGCCCTGGAGCTGTTCAACCAGACCGTGTCGATGAAGTCGGTCGGCAACCTGACCGAGTTCGTGCGCGAGCACATGCTGCAGGCCGCCGATACCGGGCGGCGCATCGACGAGCTGATCCGCCACTTCGAGGATCTCAACCGCTCGCACGAGGCGGTGCTCAAGGCGCGCGCCCAGATCGAAACGCTCACCCCCATCGTCGCCGACGCCGACGACCACGCCGCGCGCAGCGAGCGCGCCGAGACGCTGCGCGGCTGTCGCGAGGCGCTCACGCCCTGGTTCGCCAGCCTGAAAATGGAGCTGCTCGAGCACCGGCTGGCCGACCTGGCGCGCGAGCAGGCCAGCGCCGCCGACAAGGTCGAAGAGCTCAAACGCCGCCGCGGCGTGCAGCGCCGCCAGCGCGACGAGCTGCGCCAGGCCATTGCCGAGCACGGCGGCGACCGGCTCGAACGAATCAGTGAGGAAATCGAGCGCCGCCGCGCCGAAAAGGCCGAGCGCCGGCACCAGGCCGAACGCTACCAGGCGCTCATCGGCCCGCTCGATCTGCCTGCCGCCCGCGATGCCGACACCTTCCGCGACAACCGCGGCAAGCTGCTCGCCCTGCGCGAGCAGGCCGAGGCCCGGCAGGCCGAATACCAGAACGAGCGCACCGATCAGTTCGTCGCCGTGCGCGAGCTGCGCGCGCAGCACGCCGATATCGACGCCGAGCTGACGTCGCTCAAGGCACGCCGCTCGAACCTGCCGGCGGCCATGCTGGCGCTGCGCGACAGGCTATGTCAGGCGCTCGGCCTGGCAGTCCAAGATCTGCCGTTTGCCGGTGAACTGATCCAGGTGCGCGACGACGCGCGCGACTGGGAAGGCGCCATCGAGCGTTTGCTGCACAGCTTCGCGCTGTCGCTGCTGGTGCCCGACGAGCACTACCGCGCCGTGGCCGAGTGGGTCGATGCCACCCGTCTGCGCGGCCGGCTGGTCTACTACCGGGTGCGCGAAGCGCGCGCGGCCGGCCACGACAGCCCGTATCCCGACGCGCTCAGCCGCAAGCTCGATATTCGCAGCGACAGCGGCTTTTACGCCTGGCTCGAACGCGAGCTCGAGCGCCGCTTCGACCACGTGTGCTGCGATGACATGGATCGCTTCCGCCGCGAGGCCCGGGCGATCACCCGCGCCGGCCAGATCAAGACCGGCGGCGCCCGCCACGAAAAGGACGACCGCCACGCCATCGACGACCGCAGCCGCTACGTGTTGGGCTGGAGCAACGAAAGCAAGATCCGCGTGCTGGCCGCGCAGCGCAACGGGCTGGAGAAGCGCATCCAGGAAGCCGCCGACGACATCGCCCGGCTCGACGAGCAGCTCAAGGCCGTGAGCGAGCGCCTGGGCGACATCAGCCGGCTGGAGATGTTCGAGGACTTCCAGCGCCTCGACTGGCACGAGCCGGCCGCTCGCATCAACGAGCTGGAGGTCGAATACCGCGCCCTGCGCGAGGAATCGGACGTGCTCAGAACCCTGCGCGCGCAGCTCGACGAGCTGGAGAACAAGAGCGAGGAGACCGAGCAGCGGCTCGAGATGCGCCAGAAGCAGCTCAATACCGCCGAAGAGCGCACCCGCGACGCCGAGGACCGCCGGACCGAGGCCGGGCGGCTGGTGGCCGAACTCGAAGAGTCCGAGCGCAGAATCTGGTTCGAGCAGCTCGCCGCGCTGCGCGAAGACGCCTTGGGCGAGCAGGCTATCCTTCTCAACGGCATCGCCGCGCGCGAGCGCGAATTCCGCGCCTGGCTGACCGCCGGCATCGACCGCGAGGACAAGGCCATCGGCCGGCTCAACGACCGCATCATCCGCGGCATGCAGGCCTTCCACCACCAATGGCCGCAGCAGGCGCGCGAGGCCGACATCAGCGTGGCCGCAGCGGCCGAATACCGCCGCCTGCTCGAGAGCCTGCAAAGCGACGACCTGCCGCGCTTCGAGAAGCGCTTCAAGGAGCTGCTCAACGAAAACACCATCCGCGAGGTGGCCGGTTTCCAGGCGCTCTTGCACCGCGAGCGCGAACAGATCCGCGAGCGCATCGAGACCATCAACCGCTCCCTGCACGAGATCGACTACGAAAAGGGCCGCTACATCCGCCTGATGGCCGAAACCGCCGCCGATGCCGACGTGCGCGAGTTCCGGCAGAAGCTGCGCGCCTGCACCGAGGGCGCCATTACCGGCTCGGAAGATACCCAGTACTCCGAGCAGAAGTTCCTGCAGGTGCGCGACATCATCGACCGCTTCCGCGGCCGCGAGGGCACCGCCGAGCTCGACCGGCGCTGGACGCGCAAGGTCACCGACGTGCGCAACTGGTTCGTGTTCTCGGCCTCCGAGCGCTGGCGCGAAGACGATAGCGAACACGAGCACTACGCCGACTCCGGCGGCAAGTCCGGCGGCCAGAAGGAAAAGCTGGCCTACACCGTGCTGGCCGCCAGCCTGGCCTATCAGTTCGGGCTGCAGTGGGGCGAAAAGCGCTCGCGCTCGTTCCGCTTCGTGGTCATCGACGAGGCCTTCGGGCGCGGCTCGGATGAGTCGGCCCGCTACGGCCTGGAGCTGTTTGCCCGGCTCAACCTGCAGCTGCTCATCGTCACGCCGCTGCAGAAGATCCACATCATCGAGCCCTTCGTGGCCAGCGTCGGCTTTGTCCACAACCCCGACGGCCAGCAGTCGATGCTGCGCAACCTCGGCATCGAGGAATACCGCCAAGAGAAAGCGGCGCGAAAGGCGCCTTCTCCGACGCCGGCGTCGTGAGCGGCTGGACCACCCCGAAAGACCTTGTCGCCCAAGTGCAAAAGCACTGGAACTCGGGCCGGCTGCTGGCCGAGCGCCTGGACCCCGAGCGCGCGCTGTTCCCGCTCAGGCTGCGCCTGCGAAAACCCGTCTCGCGCGATCTCACCGACCGCTTCGATGCCGTGCGCGACTGGGTCGGCGAGCTGAGCGAACAGGCAAAAGAGCAGCGCGGCCACGGCTACGAAATCCAGTGGCGCAGCATCAACCACCGCACGCTCGGGCGCAACGAACTGCCCGGCGCGATCGTCGTGCCCGCCGCCGACGATGCCCTGCAACTGATCGGCAAGACCCGCCAGGCACGCCAGTTCGACGCCCTGGCCGCCGACCTGCTCGCGGAATTTCCCGAGCTGCGCGGCTGGCTGATCCGGCGCCCGCTCGAGGCCCTGCGCCGCGCCGAAGACTGGCCGCGCCTGAAAGCCGTGCTGCGCTACTTTCGCCGCCATCCGCGCCCCGGCGCCTACCTGCGCCAGCTCGACATTCCCGGCGTGGACACCAAGTTCATCCAGGCCCGGCGCGGGCTGATCAGCGAGCTGCTCGACGCGACCCTGCCCGGGGAGGCGATCGACACCGACGCAACCGGCGCGCGCCTGTTCAACCGCCGCTACGGCCTGGCCAGCCGCCCGGTGCTGGTGCGCTTTCGCATTCTCGACCCGACGCTGGCGCTTGCCGGCCTGACCGACCTGTCGGTGCCCGCGCCCGAGTTCGCCGCTCTGGATCTGGCGGTCGACCAGGTCTTCATCACCGAAAACGAAATCAACGGCCTGGCCTTTCCCGATCATCCGCGCGCCATTGTCATCTTCGGCCTGGGCTACGGCCTGGAGCGCCTGGCCGGCGTCGACTGGCTGGCACGCGCGCGCTGCTGGTACTGGGGCGACATCGACACCCACGGCTTCGCCATCCTCAACCGCCTGCGCCACTATCTGCCCCAGGCGCGCTCGTTTCTGATGGACCGCGCCACTCTCGACGCCCACCGCGAGCTGTGGGGCCGGGAGCCGGAAGATCATCGCTTCATCGGCGAGCTCGACCGCCTCAACGACGCCGAGCAGGCGCTCTATCAAACCCTGCGCGACGACCGCCTGGCCAAGCGCCTGCGCCTGGAGCAGGAGCACGTGCGCTTCGCCTGGCTGCAAGAGTTTCTGGCCGGCATTCCGAACCGTTCCCCGGGCGCCTGAATCACAGCGCCTCGGTGCGCGACCACCGCGCGACGAGCGCAATGGGCCGGCTCGACTTTCCCGTACGGGATAATATGATTTGCTTTGCCGGCCGATGGGGCATATTTTACCGAGCAGTAAAAAGTCAGGTATGCTGTATGCAGACGCAATCGACTTGTCCCGAGCGGTAAAATCAATGAGCGCCCACCGCCAGTATCTTCCCCTGCACACGGCCACCGAGCTGGGGGCCGCCCTGCGCGCGCAGCGCAAGTCACAGGAATTGACGCTCGAACAGCTCTCGGGCCTGAGCGGACTGGGTATGCGCTTTCTGTCCGAGCTGGAGCGCGGCAAGGCCACGGCCGAACTGGGCAAGGCCCTGGAGGTTGCCCGACTGCTGGGCCTGGACTGCTATCTGATCCCGCGCTCGCAATCACCCGGCCCGGCCCGGATGCTCGAGCACGGCGATGCGGGCTGAGTCCGATCGGCTCGGCGTCTGGCACGCCGGGCAGTTCGTGGGCGAGCTGTGGCGTGACGGGCAGGACCGCATCGGTTTTGGCTACCATTCCGACTGGCTTGAACGCGGCTTCCGCGTCGGGCGCGTTCTGCCGCTTCGAGCGGACGGGTTCGAGCCCGCAGACGGCATGGCGCACGCCTGGTTTTCCAACCTGCTGCCGGAAGGCGCTGCTCGCGAGCGCATCGTGCGCAATCTGGGGGTTGCCGATGACGACTTCACGCTGCTTCGGGCGATCAGCGGCGATTGTGCCGGCGCGCTCAACATCCTGCCGATCGATCAACGTCCGGTCGATCAAGGTGGCACCGATTCCTCGGACGAGCGCGCCTTTCAAAAGATGCTTCAGCAGCGCGGGCAGGGCATCCCGGCCGGCGGCGCGAAACCGGCCCGTCTGTCGCTTGCCGGCGCCCAGGCCAAGTGCCCGGTGCTCATCATCAAAGGCCGGCCACACCTGCCGCAAGGCACCACGGCCTCCTCGCATATCCTGAAGTTCGAGTTGCCGCAGTGGCGCCACGTGCCGGTCTTCGAGATCCATCTCAACCGGCTGGCCGAAGCCGTGGGCCTGCCGGTGCCGGCAACCCGCCTGAAACAACGCCACGAACATCGCTACCTGATGATCGACCGCTACGACCGCGAACTCGAAGGCGGCTCCTGGCGGCGTCTGCACCAGGAAGACTTCTGCCAGATCGCCGGTCTGCGCGCCACGCGAAAGTACCAGGCTGACGGCGGACCCGGCCTGGGCGACTGCGCAAAATGGATACGCGACTTGAGCGAGCAGCCGGCCCGGGACCTGCTGAACCTGCTCCGCTGGCAGATCTTCAACTGGCTGGCCGGCAACTCCGACGGCCACGCCAAGAACCTGGCTCTGGTCCAGGTGCAGCGCAACACCAACCGCTGGCGCCTCGCGCCGTTCTACGACCTGGCCTGCACCCGCGCCTGGCCCGGCCTGGATCGCCGCCTGGCCATGAACGTCGGCGGCGAAGCCGATCCAGGCCGTATCGGCGCCGAACACTGGCGAGCACTGGCCGAGTCGGTCGGAATGCGGCCCCGCTTCGTGGCGAGGGAAATCACCCGCCTGGTCGAGGCGATCCGGAATGTGTTGCCCGAAGTCCGGCAAGACCTGGAAGCAGAGCACGGCGACCTGCCGATGCTGCAGCAGCCGGGGAAGATCATCCGGACTCAGTTGCGCATCGCCGGGAGCTGAAGCTGTGCGCCAACAGGCGTACCTCAGCCGCCAGCCTCCCGCGCCTTGCGCCGGCGCTTGTTGGCGGCAAAGGCGATGCCCTGGGCGTTGAGGTCGAGGTCCATCTTCAGCAGCGACCAGATATCGGCATCCTGGCCCAGCGGGCCGCGACCGTCGAGCAGGCCGGCAAAATAGTCGTAGACGCGAGGCAGGCAGTAGTCGGTCAGCGCCTCGTCGGGCAGGTCGCTGGCCTCGGCGTCGTCGCGCAGGCGCTCGGCAAAGTCCAGATGGCGGGTGAGCTGGCCGGCGGCAGTATCGACGTCGGTCACGGCGCCGAAATGGGTCAGATACAGGCGGCTGGGCTTTTCCTCGACCAGCCGGCGGATCGAATCACGCGCCAGATCGGGCTCGAAATCGGTCGGGCTGGTCGACGGAAAGGCGAAAGTGCCCTCGGCCTGCAGGGCCGGGTAGATCAATCCGAAGGCGTCGCCGGCAAAGATGGCGCCCGAAGCGCTGTCCTTGATGCAGAAGTGGTGATTGGCGTGGCCGCGGGTGTGCAGAAAACGCAGCTCGCGGCCGCCGAAGCGCAGCGTCTCGTCATCTTCCATCACCTTTACCCGCGCCTCGGCCACCGGCTCGATGCGGCCGTAGAGGCGCTCGAACTCGGCCTCGCCATAAACCGCCGAGGCACTGGCGACCAGCTTCGAAGGGTCGATCACGTGCGGCGCGGCGCGCGGATGGGCAATGACGGTCGCATTCGGACAGGCCTCCGCCAGCTTCGAGGTGCCCCCGGCGTGATCGAGGTGCACGTGCGTGATGATCAGATAGTCCACCTGCTCGGGCGTGAGCCCCTGTTTCTCGAGCGCGGCCAGCAGCCGCGGCACCGCGTTATTGGTATTGTTGTCCACGAAGGCGGCGCGATCGCCCTCGATAATCAGATAGGCAGCGGCCAGCTCGGGCCGGTCGAGATAATGGGTATCGATGGTGTGAATGTTGTACATACAGACAGCCTACCACCCACACCCGATGGAGAGGCCAGCACCCGGGTTCAACCGCTGGCCACACCGACGCAGATCAGTGTCGTGCCAACATGGTGTACAGAGCCCCGCCCATGAATCGATTGGATTGGCGAGAAAGGGCAAGTGTCGACGCCACGTCTTGTACTCCAGGCGGCCGGCGTTGGGGGGCACAGTCACTTCATCTTCGGGGGGGGTGGCATAATCCTTATGGTGTGGGTGGGCATTCGATAGAGGGGATATGTCCAACAAGAAAGTCAGAAAGGAGCCGGTCTTTTCCGACTCCGAGCACCAGTCACCTGCGGAAGACACCGATGATTCATGGCTTCCGCCACGCGATGGCCTTGACCCGACATTGCGCCTGGCCGCCTTCGCCGTGATGTTCGTCTGCTCGGTGATCTTCATCGAGTGGGCCATTGAGAAGTACTTCAGCTATCGCGCCGTACAGGCCCTGAATGAAATAGTCACCGGCCTTGAAGAGTCCACCCAGGCGGCGACGCAGTCGCTGCAGAAGCAAGCCCGCGAAAGCGCAGCTCGACGACAGGCGGCAGCTGAAAAACGCCGAAAGCAAACAGAGCGCAAGCGCCTGGCCCTGCGCGAGCAGCGCGCCAACACCAACCAGGGAAAATGGCTGAGGAAGAACTGCTCGGACTGGCGCCGGGCGCACAATGATATCGGCGGCCCGACGGCCGAGCGAGAGATGAAGCGCCACTGCCGACTCTACGAAGAGTATCTGGATACCGGGATTGCCGTGACCCCTGTCGAGTAGCATCCCGGCAACCGGCCGGACCGGCCTTCGTCAGACTGGAAAAGTTCAAACACCCGGATATTGACAGATGCAACGCAGACAACTTCCCGAAACCATCTTCATCGGCGACATCCATGGTCAGGCTTCGACCCTGCTGCGGCTGCTCGACAAGCTGGGCTGGAAGACGCGGGACGGGCGGCTTCGCGGCCCGGGTGGTTCTTCACTGGTGTTCGTCGGCGACCTGATCGACGGCGGTAAAGAGAACCTGCGCGCCGTCGAGATCGTGCGCGAACTGGTCGAGCAGGGCGACGCCCTTTGCCTGATGGGCAACCACGAGTACAACGCCATCCAGTACCACAGCGAAGACCCGGATCGCCCGGGTCATTATCTGCGCGAACACTCGGAAAAGAACCGGGGGCAGCACAAGAAAGTGCTGAAAGAGCTCGAGAACCGCCCCGGCGACAAGGCCGACATGCTGGCCTGGTTCAAGACCCTGCCGCTGGCGGTCGAAGGCGAAGGCTGGCGATGCGTGCACGCCTGCTGGCATCCCGCAAGCCTTGCGGCCTTGCAGCGCCGCGGCCGGCAATGGTTCATTCCCGAGCACCGCTGGACGGCCGCAGCGCGTGAAGGCCAGCCCGAATACCGGGCCGTCGAACAGCTGCTCAAGGGTCCGGAGTACGCACTTCCCGCCGGCGCCACTTTCCGCGACAAGGACGACCATGTCAGGCGCCATGCGCGCATCCGGTGGTGGGAGCCTGCGCCAGCGACGCTTGGCGAGGCCCTGCTGATTCCTCCAGCCCAGTCGGGAATAGACCACGAGATGGCCTACGGCAACCCGGACCACCCCGGCTACCCGACGGACGCGCCGCCGGTTTTCTTCGGACACTACTGGAAGAAAGGCGATCTCGAGCCCGAACGCCCCAACGCCGCCTGCGTCGACTACAGCGCAGGCCGGGGCCACAAGCTGGCTGCCTATCGCTTGGGCAGCGAAGGGGAACTGCAGGCTGAAGGCTTCTGTGCGGTAGCCGTTCACCCGGCCTGAAAGCTGGCCAGCCCCTCTGATCCTCGGCTACACGCTGCTTCGTATAGAGGTTTCCGCCTAATGCTACGAAACGACCCTTCCGTAGCATTTGCGATGCTGAACCAGCGTGCCGGATGACCTTAGTCGCTAGCGAGCCGACGTTTCCGTAAGTCCCGACCTGTCAGGAAATGGCCTAATCCCGAAGGTGTAACGAAATCTCTGATCGTTACGAGGCAGACCGGGCGAATATTCTGCTGACGCTTTGGGATCTGGATGATCTGGTACAGGCGCTGGTCGAGAATTACGAGAATGCCGATCAGGAGGCGCGCTCGCTGGCTCCGCTGACGCGACTGTTCTGCCAATTTAACTCGATATCAGAGCGTGCAAAGAAACCACTCAGGACCCCAATTTTTCATAATCAATTTCTAAAGCACAGACACATCACGGACTCTAGTATTTCCAACTCTCATGGGCCAATGGTTGGGCATTGAGCTGGTCTCGTCGGACTCTCCAGTCGGGCATGAATTGATCCATCAAGTCGCGAAAGCGATCGGTATGGTGGCGCTCCAGCAGGTGGACCATCTCATGAACGAGGATGTATTCCAGGCAGGGTGGGGGTTTCTTTGCCAGCTCCAGATTCAACCAGATGCGCCTTGCTTCTGCATTGCAACTGCCCCACCGGGTTTTCATCTTCCTGACGCGGCAATCCGCAACCTCGACCCCAACCACGTTTTCCCAGTGTGACAGCAGCGCCGGGATTCGGGCCTTGAGCTGGCGCCGATACCAGCGCTCGAGTATCTGCTCGCGACCTTCCCGATCCGTGCCCGGCGGGACTTGCAGCTCAAGAGTGACGTTGTTGGCGAGGCAGACACGCGGGTTCCCGCCCCGCTCCGTCACGTTCAGCCGGTAGCGCCTGCCCTCAAAGAAATGGCTTTCACCGGTCACCATTTCCCGGGCCGACTGGCGCTGCTGGCGCGCAAAGCCCTGCTGCTGGCGCCGTATCCAGCCCAGGCGCGAGACGATGGCCAGCCGCACGGCGTCATTGCCCAGATGAAGCGGCGCGGCGACCCGAACCTTTCCATGCGGAGGATAGACGCCCACGTGCAGGTTCTTGATTGCCTTGCGGTGGATCTCCACGGGAATGCCGCTGACCTCGATGCGGCTACGCTCAGTAGTCATTCTGGCTCTTGACCAGCTCGAAGACGGTATCGGTATCTGCCAGCCCATGTTCGCTGACGTAGCTGTCGAGCACGGCGGCGATGGCGTTGCGCACCTCCCGCTCCTTGAATCGGTTGCCGCGCCAGTCGGCTTTCTTGACCGCGCGAATTCCCTCATCCAGCCGAATCGCCAAGACGCTGTCCTGCCCCAGATTGTCGTAAAGCGCCTGCAGCGCGGGCGTGTCGATATCGCTGGGGTAGGCATGACCCCGATCTTTGCCGGCGGCCTGTCGGGCCAGCTCCACGATGCGGCGCAGGTACTCTTTGTAGTCCAGCGCTTCCTTGCGCCGCTGCTCGATCAGCGCATCGAGCACTTCGGACATCTTCTCGTAGTACTTCGGGTTGACCGCCATCTCGTCGATGATCAACCGGCGCACGTTGTTCTCGATGGTCTCAGCCATGGCCTCGCGATCGCCGGCAATCGACTGCGGGAGGCTGGCAACCGCCTCCTCGCCGCGTTCTACAACAAGTTCCACCAGCGTCATGTCGTCAAAGGCGGAGAGCTTCTCGCTCTCCTCGGCGCGGATGTAGGTATCGAGCAGATGACGCATGGCCGGCTCGTACATCTTCATGTCGATGTAGTCCCCGCTGGCCAGCTTGATCTCTTCGCGAACGTGTTCGTAATGCTCGACCTCCGCCTTGATCGCGGCGGTCTCGGTCGTGCTGTAGCCGGCCTGCTGCATCTCGTTGGCCAGATCGGCATAGGCACGCAGGAAGGCACCGACATGCTTGTACAGCGCCAGGCGTTTGGGCTCGTTGTCCTTTTGCACCTCGGGGGCGTCGCTGGCGCCGATGAAATAGCGGCGGTAGGCGCGGCTGTCTTTGGGCGGCTCTACGCTTTCGCACAGCGCCTTGACCGCTTCGCGCGTTTCTTCCAGCCGCTCGCGCGCCTTTTCGAGTCGGTCTTCCAGCAGCCCATCCACGTCCTCGGCATCAAAGGCATCGAAGGCGCCGCCGGTGTAGTCGTGAATGGATTGCTCCAGCGACTTGAACAGATCCTTGTAGTCGATGATGTAGCCGACTTCCTTGTCCTCGGTATCCAGGCGGTTGACGCGACAAATGGCCTGGAACAGGCCGTGGTCGCGCATCTGCTTGTCGATATAGAGATAGGTCGCCGGCGGCGCGTCAAAGCCGGTCAGCAGCTTGTCCACCACAATCAGCAGCTTCATTCGGCCCGGCTCGTCGATAAAGCGCTTCTTCACTTCCTGCTCGAAGATCTCCACCTTGTGGACCGCAGTATCTGCCGGCTCGTTGAAGTGCTCGGCCAGCATGCGGCGGTAGATGTCGTACTGATGCAGCTTCTCGGTTTCGCCCTCGCCGGTGGCCTCGCCCTTGATATCGGCGGTGGATGGCACGTAGGAGGTGACGATGGCGCACTTGCCCTTCAGCTCGGTCTTCTCGAACATCTCGAATAGCCGGCAGGCCGAGTAGATGCTGCCGGCCACCAGCATGGCGTTGCCGTGGCCGCTCATCAGCCGGTCGCGGGTGGCCATGTCCCAGAGGATGTCGGCGACAATCTTCTCCAGCCGCTCCCGGGAGCTGAGCACCTTCTGCAGGGTGCCCCAGCGCTTTTTCAGCTGGGCCCGGGCGTAGTCGTTCAGGCCCTGGGTCTTCCGTTCGAACCACTGATCGATCTTCGCTTGCGAGGTAACCTGCTGGTCGATGTCCCGGGCCTCGTAGCGCAGGTCGAGCACCACGCCGTCGCGCACCGCCTCGTCAAACTTGTAGGTGTGGATGTAGGGGCCAAACACTTCGATGCTCTTGCGCTTGTCCTTTTTCAGCAGCGGCGTACCGGTAAAGCCGATCAGCATCGCCTCTGGCAGCAGGGCCTTCATCGCCTCGTGCAGCTTGCCGGACTGAGTGCGGTGGCACTCATCCACGAACACGAACAGATTGCCCCTGGCCGCAAAACCCTTTGGCAGATGGCTTCGCATGTCCCGAATGAAGGCGTCCACGTCGCCGTCTTCCGAGGCGCCGAACTTGTGGATCAACGAAGCGATCAGCCACACGTCGCTGCGATTGAGCACGTTGATCAGGTCCGCCCCGCTTTTGGTGCGGTGGATCCGCTCACTCACGCCCTTGAAGACCTTGTCGATCTGCTCGTCCAGCTCGGTGCGGTCGGTGATCACGAGCACCCGGGCATCGTTCACGTTCTCGCGAATCCACTTGGCCAGCCACACCATGGTCAGCGACTTACCGCTGCCCTGGGTGTGCCAGATAATCCCGCCCTCACGGCGCCGCACATGATCCTGTGCGGCGCGCACGCCGAAGAACTGGTTGTGGCGGCAGGTCTTCTTGATGCCGGCGTCGAAGACCATGAAGTCGTGCACGATCTCGAGCAGCCGCTCCTTGCGGCAGAGCTGGTGCAGCCCGCGCGCCAGGGGATCATCGATCTCGGACTGCTCCTTCCATTCCATCCAGAACTTCTCGGGTGTCTCGATCACCCCGTAACGCAGGCCCTCTGTGGGATTTCCCGCCATGACCAGCTGCACGGTGGCAAAGAACGGCTGGATGAAGTCGCGCTTCTGGTTGTCCAGGCTCTGGCGGATGCCCTCGGCCACCGCCACGGTGGAGCGCTTGAGCTCCAGCACCCCCAGGGCGATACCGTTGACGTAGAGCACCACGTCCGGGCGTTTGGTATTGCCCCCGGCAACCGTGACCTCCTCGGCCACGGCAAAGTCGTTGTTCTCGGGGGTTTCCCAATCGATCAGCCAGACGGTGACGGTCTGCTCGTCCACCGACGGCTTGACGCGCACGCCGTAGCGCAGCTTTTCATACACGGCACGGTTGGCGTCATACAGCGTCTTGCTGCCGGACAGCGCCGCCGCCTGATCCAGCTCGCGCAGGGCGCGGTTGATGACTTGCTCCTCATGGCCCTGACGCGCCAGCCAGGCGCGCAACAGCTTCTCCTCCACATTGCGGTTGCCGGCGCGGTCCTTCCAGTCGCCCAGGTAGCAGTAACCCAGCTCGCCCTGGAAGAAACGCAGGACGTTCTGCTGGGTCTGAAATTCGCGCTGGCCAACTGCCGACATATTCAATAACCTGTTGCTACTTTGCCCTTTATCGCCGTAGGTACGGGGTGCTGGTACAATGAACTCCAGTCAATTGTCGCAATGATCGCTCCATGACCGTCAAGGCGCCCAAGCGAACCACAGCCCGCAAGGCTCCCAGCAAGCAGGCCATCCGCCGTGCGGTGGCCAGCTCGACCGCGATTGAAACCGGCCAGAGCGTCAAGTCGATCGAGCGCAAGCTGCGTGTCCGCTCCGGCAAATACCGCCACGTCTCCCTCGCCGAATAAATCTACGTTACCAGTCCCGGGCTAACAGGGCCTGTCGCACGTACGAACGCATTGGGCCGTAATCTCCTGCCATGCCGTGCTGGATCGCGGCGAAATAACCCTCCCGATTGGCCTTCCAGCGACCGTAATCGATTGGATCCCTGTCCGTCTGTAGGGGAAGGAGCAGCCGAAGTCCTGCGGCAGCAATATCGCGAGGCTTCAGGCTTTCTGGCCAACTGGCATCCATGAAACACCCCGGATTCGTTCATCACGATTTCCGTTTAAGTTCATTTGGAAGAAACACATCTATTTCATCATCTGAAAAAGTCATTTCCTCCAGCTCTTTCAGTCCCTTTTGGGCTTCTCTATACGCCTTGAAGTTCGTACTGGGTGATCCTTCATACGCGGAATGCAAATCCTCCATAATCTTGTCCCTTCTACTTCGGATATCTGCAAGAGACAGATCCCCAACACGCAGATCTGTCAGCAGTGACAGATACCTCTCCCTAATGATCCACAGCTCAGATCCTGCATGCCGGTGCTTCTGAGCGATCTCACCAAGATCGTAGTCTTTCGTGTATGAGTTTATCGCCAGAAGTATCGTGGAAACCACCACACTGACTCCAGACCCCCAGTGCCCGGTACCAAAAAAGGTTGATATCACGCCACCAGTAATAACGGCTGAGAGGGCAATCTGTGCAATTTTTATACGGCCGTTTCTGCGCAGCAGCATGTCAGCGCACTTCTCATGGGTTTTATGGGAATAGACGACTCGCCCATAGCATTCCCGAATTTGCCCTTCTAGAAGTTCTACTTCTCTATTCATTGGCGCCAGCCCCAGCAACAATGGGAACATGAATTCGGTCTTTGGCAACCACAACGCCATCCTTAACGCAGTAGCACTCGACGACATGATCCCCGCGAAAATCTGTTGTTTCTTTCTTCTGCATCTTCCCAGAATCTTCTTTAATCTGGCCCCGAATACAATTTCTCCTGCGCGCCTCTTCACCTCTGTTTAGAACCTTCCAGTAAAGCTCGTATGGCTCTCTTACCGATATTTCGGTTACATAAAATCGTAGAGATTTCTTTGCCATCAATGGAATTTTTCGCGTGAGCATATTTCTGAGGAAAAACTCGCGAAATCCGTTCTGCTTTACCTCGCAATCGATTCTCAGAGAGCTAGAAATATCGACTGCATACCTATCCTCAATGAACTCTTCGGTATTATCCCAAGACGCTTGAGTGGCTTCATCAAGAGCTTTCCGAGTATCGATCGTGGCTGCTGGAAATGGCCTGCCGTAGACTTTCTTCCATTTCCCTTGGACGCCCCTCTGGCCCTCAGCATCAATGGCTTTCAAACAAAGTTTGTAAGCCTTTTTCGCTTTGCGCTGAAACTTCTTCTTTACCTTCACCCGCTGCCGGCTTCCAGGCGCTGCGTATTCACCCTGCTCGGGGAGATCGGACAAAAATTTGAAGAAGTCTCCGCTAAGCCAGTCGTAGTAAGCGTAGCCTCTACTGTCATATTCGGTGGTTTGATCAAGAAACTTGTACGCCAGCGTATCAATGAGAAGCCCTCCCATTGCCACACCGTGTTGATTTCTCCAGGCCCTGGCCATTTTGCACAACCGACGGAGATTGGCATTTTTAGCGGAATCCATCTCAGAAACAACTTCCATCTCCTCCCTGGGCTTGGTAACCTTCCAGCTTCCACCGTTTTTCGTATCCGGATAAAGATAGCTCCGGTCGGACTGCTCAAAAACGGGTTGAACCTCGATGTGAAAGTTCGTATAGGTCACCGTCACCACCAAACGGTCCACCCGCACATTCGTTGATGAATAGCGGCTCAGAATCGCGGACTTGGTATCCTGAAGCAGTTTGAGTTGTTTCCCGTCTTTGTAATCATCCCATTTTCCCTTCGGCATTATGTACAGCATATCCAGGTCGGATATGCCGTTGATGCCCGTTTTCCGCCCGAAAGAACCCACCTGGAGGGTATTCGCCGTCTTGGAGTCGGTGTTCCGGAACTGCCTATTCAACGCGGACGTAAGCTCTCCATAGCGGAAGCTGATTGTGCCTGTGTTTGCAATAGCCAAGTTCGAAACGAACCCGGAGAACATCTCAGAAACTGTCATACCAGCCTAGTCCTTCCGGTCAGCAGCTCCTGCATCATGCCCTGCTTGATCTGGCAGGCTTTGTTGCGGCGGCGTTCCAGGGCCTCGATTTCGATATCCATATCAGAGAGGATGGTGGCGATAGCGGTTTGTTCATTGATGCCTGGCAGCCTAACCTCAAAATTTTTCAGCACCTTCCAATCAGCCCTGGGCATGTGTGTACCGTAGGAAATGCTTGCTGACTCGTTGAAACGATCAGTCTGGACGACACCAAGCAGAAAACCGCTCACCGCTTGGCTGGACTCAACCATCAAAGGCCAAATTTCAGTTGTGCAGATTCCCTTGTATTCGGCGAGCCAATATTTCCGGAGATACGAACGGAGTCTTCCGAACAGAACATCACCCGCACGAAACTGGTACTTGGACGCTGTTGAGCGCTTTGCAGTTGAAGAGCGTAGTAGCCGGCCATCTCCTTGTCCTAAGTGTTCGAGTTCGATGCACGGGGTGTCCGGATGTACGGACGAGGGCATTACTTTCTGGTTACGGATCGAAACAAATTCCCCCAACCGCTTCGTCTCCCACTCGCCGGTGAAGCCGGGCAGGCGGGTCTGGCCGGTGAGGAGTTGTTGCGTGGCGGCCTGTTTGATGGCGCGCTTTTTAGCGATCAGGCGGTCGAGGGATTCGATCAGCGCATCCGCGTCCGACAGGGCGGTGGCGATGGCGCGTTGTTCACTTATATGCGGAACGGGAAGCGCTGTTTTTTTGGCGCCCGAGATCGTATATGTATCTACTGTAGTCCCTGTAGATGCATCATCAAGCTGGTTACGGATAATGTGCGTTTCGAATAGCTGTTTTAGATATGCTGAATCAAAGGACTGACGTGACCTGAGCCAAATAATGCTCGCATCCTTAAAGTAGAACTTTCGATCATCCGGTACGACATACATCTTTCCTATAGTTCCGATGCCAGTCACGAGCACGTCACCAGGCTTGGGAACTCCATACTTTTTAGCATAAGAAGAGTATAGCTCTTCACTAATGTGAAGCTCGTTATTTACTTGTCCCTCTTCTGCAAGAACCGCCACCTCTCGCGTCCTATAAAACGGAACTCCATATCGACGCCAATCTTTTTGAAGAACTCGCTTGCTAGATTTGATTTCATAAAAGTCGCCTAAACAAGCGATGTTCCAATCATCCGGAATAATCCCCACTTCGGTCCACTTGTACCCGGGCGGAACATCCTCAGCAGTCGCGATATCAGGCTCCAACGAATAGACGGCCGACCCATCCCGCACGGCCTGCTCTTCCACAGCCCCGCTGCGCTCAGCCATCAACCCGCACCCCCATCTGTTCCAGGTGGCCGGTAATTTTTTCGGCCAGCGCTTCGACTTCGCGCTCGATGGCCGGCAGCGGCGCTTCGTAGCGCTCCTCCAGCTCGCGCACTCGACCTGCGAGCTGATTGGTAATGCGCTCGACTTCGGATTCAATGGCGGCGCGGATATCGGCCAGCCATTTGTCGTTCACGGCGAGCTGTTTGATCTCGTCTTCGGTGAGTTCGAAGTAGTGGGCCAGCACGGCCTCATCGAGTTCGGCCTGGGCGTCCCTGACGGCCTTTCTGGCGTCGGCCTCGGCGTCCATCAGCTTTCTGCACTGCGTCAGGGCGGCGATTTCCTCATCGAAGTCCGTCTCGCCCTTGAGGGCCTTGAGGCGCTTGGGAATCTCGGTCTTGGTGACCTTGCCCTTGTCGTTTTTCACCTCGCTCAAGAGGTCTTCCTCGCCGTCGTGTTCCTCGATGAACTCTTCCAGCTCACGGGTGGCGGTTTCCAGCTTTGACTGAAGCGCTTCAAGTCGAGCCTGCTCGGCGGCGAAGTCGCGGGCAATGACCAGTGCCGGCGGGATCAGGTCGAACTTGTATCTTTTGGCCTTCCGGCCACGACCGATGCTGAGGTCGGGTTCTTCCTTGATCTTGCGCTCCTTGTCGTCGATGACGCCGCGGGGACGGGCCGCCTCGACCCAGCCCTCGACGGCGATCAGGTGGACATCGTCCTGCATGACATCGGCCCAGTAGTCCATAAGACGCTGGTAGACGGCGTAGCGATCCAGCAGGGGCACGTCGGCAAAGCGGTGGAGCAGATCCTCGGACAAGGCGTGGATCACATCCCGGGGCTTGATGCCTGATTGCAGGCCATGCAGGGCCGGTTGATGGGCCGCCTGCCAGTCGTCGATCACGCCGCCGATCCGCCCGGCAAACGCCCGGAAAGCGGGATGGGCCAGCACGGTGGGCTTGACCTCTGCGGTTTTGACGTTTGCCGTCAGGTAGCCAGGCCGGCCGTTGTCACGGAACAGCGTCTCGCGCAGGCCGGGCAGCACCGACCAGTAGGGCTTGAGCGCGTCCACATCGCGCTGCGGGATGCCACCGTTGAGGTGGGCGTAGAGGTCGTGCTGGTCTTCGGCCTCGGCGCTGTCGATATAGCGCGGAATATTGAGGTTGTAGTCGTTGGCCTCAGAGGCGATTTCAGCAACAGGCACGCGCCGGGCGTAGCCGGGCAGCTCGTGCTGGTGGTTGAACACGTCGACGATCTTGTGGATGCCGCGCGAGCGCAGGCGGTTCTTGTTGCCATCCTTGATGAACTCGCGGCTGGCATCACACATGAAGATGTGTTCGCGCTCCGCCGCGCCTTGCTTGTCGATCACCAGAATGCAGGCCGGGATGCCGGTGCCGTAGAACAGGTTGGCCGGCAGGCCGATCAGCCCCAGGATCAGCCCGCGCTGGATCAGGTTGCGGCGGATGTCCGCCTCCCGGTGGCCGCGGAAGAGCACGCCATGCGGCAGGATGATGGCGCCCTTGCCGGTGGACTTGAGCGACTTGATCAGATGCAGCAGAAAGGCGTAGTCGCCGTTCTTGGCCGGCGGGATGCCGTATTCGAAACGCCCAAACTCGTCGTTTTCCGGGTCCAGGCCGTTGGTCCAGGACTTGGCGGAGAACGGCGGATTGGCGACAGCGTAGTCAAAGGTCTTGAGGCTGCCGTCGGCGTTCTTGAAGTATGGGCGCGAGAGGGTGTTATCCCGCCACAGCTCGGCCGTAGGATAGTCATGCAGGATCATGTTCATCTTGGCCAGCGCCCAGGTGGCGTTGTCGTTTTCCTGGCCGTAGATGCTCATGCCCTGCGGGGCTTCATAGGCGGCGCGCAGCAATAGGGAACCCGACCCACAGGTCGGATCGTAAAGGGTCTCGTCTTGGCGCGTGTCGGCGCCGATGCCCACCACACGGGCGATCACGCGGGACACCTCGCCCGGGGTATAGAACTGGCCCTTGCTCTTGCCGGACTCGGTGGCGAAGTGGCGCATCAGGTATTCGTAGGCATCCCCCAGCAGGTCGTCGCCATCGGCGCGGTTGGCGCCCAGGTCGAGCTGGTCGAAGATGGCCACCAGTTTGGAGAGCCGGTCCTGCATGTCCTTGCCGGAGCCGAGCTTGGTCTCGTCGTTGAAGTCCGCCTGGTCGATCACGCCCTTGAGGTCGTTGGCCTCGGCCAGCCGACCGATGATCTTGTTGATCTTGTCGCCGATCTCCTTGTCGCCCTTGAGCGCCACCATATCGGCGAAGCTGCCGCCTTCCGGCACCTCGATCAGCGAGTCTTTCTTGTCGCTGACGTACTTCATGAACAAAAGCGTCAGGACATAATCCTTGTACTGCGAGGCATCCATGCCGCCACGCAGCTCATCGCAGGACTGCCAAAGAGAGCTATAGAGCTGGGATTTTTTGAGTGCCATGGGATTTAGACTTTTGAATCAGGGACGAAAAACATGTTCATTGTGCCAGCCCAGATACCCGGAATCAGGCCCTCCGAGCGCTTGTGGGGCTCGATGACGAGCCTTTCGCCATGGAACCAATAGTCGCGCCCGCTTGCAAAGGCTGCGCTGGAGCATCCGATCGGAGACACCGCGAAGCCCGCGCGACGCCGTGACCTTTCCAGGCCGGTGTCTGGGTCCGTAGGCCCAGGTTCAGCCCGGGGTGCCAGAAGTTAGCTTCATCTAGCCGACGCGCGGCGAGAAAGTGAAACCATCGGGAGTCGGTAACCCCGAGGTGCATCTTGAGTGGCATGTCCGGCGTGCTCCCCTTTTGCCCGCTGCTGATTATGGACCAGCGCGCGGCGGGCCGCAAAGCAACAGGTTGCGTGGCTTCCCCACGCTCATGCTGGCGGGTATCCTGGAAGCATGACGGACAGGAGAGATGACTGGTTCGGGCTTCACGAGCAGCTCGAGACGCCTGCCTTACGGGAGCAACTGGAAAGCTTGGGTCTTGACGACCTTGCCGTCTGGCGCAAGAAGCTGGATGCCGAGGAGTTGCCCGCCGTGGTCAGTGCGCATGTCGGGCGGACGCTGGCAGCGCTAATGTTGGAGCTGAGGGAGCGCGATCACGACGCGTGGCATGAGGCGCTTTCGGCTTTTTCGGCGGCTTTGCGGCAGGCCGGGCATCCGCTGGCTGATCTGGCCGGGTCATTGCCCAGCCTGCCGTTTCGCCAGCTGATGGAGGTCACAGAACCCTCAGCTCAGGCCGTCGGAGCGATTGGCCCCGAGCGGCCGGACATCCCACTCGGCCTTTCAGCATTGCTCACCGGCTCGCGGCATTCACCCAGCCTGGTCAGCCAGATCGAGAAAGAGCTGGCGAGCTGCGATCGGGCCGAATGGCTGGTCTCTTTTATCAAGTTCAGCGGCATCCGGGCATTGAAGCCGGCCCTGCAGCGCTTTGTTGAAACGCCACTGCCGGACGGTAAACCGCGCTTGCGCGTGGCCACGACATCCTATCTCGGCGCAACCGACCTCAAGGCGGTCAAGACCCTTCTGGAGCTGCCCAATACCGAAGTGCGCATCTCCTTCGACACCCACCGCACTAGGCTGCATGCCAAGGCTTATCTGTTCTACCGCAATACAGGCTTCGGTACCGCTTATGTCGGCTCGGCCAATGTCTCCAGGGTGGCACTGGATGAGGGCCTGGAATGGACGGCACGCATCAGCCAGCATGAGCTGCCCCATCTGTGGCGACAGATCGTGACGGGGTTCGATACGCACTGGTCGGATCCGGCTGAATTCGAGGCGGTCGAGAGCGACGACCTTGAGCGGCTTGATCAAGCCTTGCGGACAGAGCGCAAGGCGACGCCGGCGGGCGAAACGGCAACCTGGCAGTTCTTCGAGCTTAGGCCATATGGTTTCCAGCAGGAAATTCTCGAGGCCATTGATGCCGAGCGCCGGGCCGGCATTGCCAAACACCTGATCATTGCCGCCACTGGCACCGGAAAGACAATGCTGGCCGCGTTTGATTATCGCCGGGTCGCCCGCCAGCGCTCGGACACCAATCGGCCAAAACTGCTGTTCATCGCCCACCGCGAGGAGATCCTCAAACAGGCCATGAACACGTTTCGCCATGTGCTTCGAGACGGCGATTTCGGGGATCTGCTTGTCGGAGGCCATGAGCCGACGCAGTCTCGGCATATCTTCTGCTCGGTGCAAAGCTGGAATGCGCGCGGGCTC
This sequence comes from Wenzhouxiangella sp. YN1, assembly GCF_056324145.1. Classification (NCBI taxonomy): domain Bacteria; kingdom Pseudomonadati; phylum Pseudomonadota; class Gammaproteobacteria; order Chromatiales; family Wenzhouxiangellaceae; genus Wenzhouxiangella; species Wenzhouxiangella sp. YN1. The sequence continues at coordinate 75,159 of NZ_JBJNIO010000147.1, read as the reverse complement.
GACAAGCTTCCACCTACCCATTTCGACTATGTGGTGCTCGATGAGGCGCATCATGCCGCCGCCAATAGTTACCAGAACATTCTGGATCATGTGCGCCCCGAAGTCCTGCTGGGACTGACGGCAACGCCGGAGCGCAGCGACGGTCAGGATATTCGTAACGACTTCGGGGGAAGCTTTACCCACGAAATGCGCCTGCCCGATGCTGTCGAGGCGCGCCGACTGGCACCCTTCCACTATTTTGGCGTTGGTGACGAGCCAGGTGTAGATTTAAGCGGCTTGCGCTGGCAAACCGGCGGCTACAACAACGAGGACCTCAACAAGGTCATTGGCACGAATGAGCGGCGCGCGCGCTGGGTGCTCAACAATCTGCTCGACCACGTGGCCGAGCCGGAGACCATTCGGGGCCTGGGGTTCTGCGTCAGCCAGCAGCACGCCGGGTTCATGGCCCGGTTCTTCAGTGCGAACGGCATGCCGTCGATGGCCTTGACGGCCAAATCACCGAACGCATTGCGGCGTGATGCGCAGCGCAAGCTGGTGCAGCGCGAAATCCGGGTGATCTTCACCGTGGATCTGTTCAACGAGGGTGTGGATATTCCAGAGGTAGACACGGTATTGATGCTGCGGCCCACGGAAAGCCTGACTGTCTTTCTTCAGCAGCTTGGCCGGGGGCTGCGCCTGCACGAGGACAAGGCGCATCTGACGGTGCTCGATTTCATCGCGCCGCAGCACCGCCGCTTTCGGTTTGCCGAGCGTTATCGCGCCTTGAGCGCCAGGACGGAAGCACGGGTCGATCGCCAGATCGAACAGGGCTTCCCGTGGCTGCCGGCCGGCTGTCTCGTGCGGCTGGATCGGCAGGCCGCGGCAACGGTGTTGGACAACATTCGTTCTGCACTGGCACAACGCCGGCCCCAGATCATCACCCAGCTCCGAAGCCTGCTTGGCCAGATCAACGGGCAGCCCAGTCTGCAGGAAATGCTTGACTGGCTGCATTTTGACGACGCTGACCTGCTGCTTAAATTCGGTGTGCCCTGCCGGCTGCTGGAAGCCGCCGGAGGCGAAGCAGTCAAAGGCATCGAAGACTACGAGAACGTGCTCAAGGGTGGTCTGCGGCGGCTATTGCTCGTGGACGATCGTGAGATTCTGCAAACGCTGGCCGCGGCGCTCGACCGCCAGGGTGACCGGGACGAACACGAGCGACAGCAGCTCACCCTGGCACTGACGCTGATATGGGGCGAAAAGCGGCCCGATGGCGGCAGGGCCGCGGCGCTGGCATTTCTGCGCGACAACCCGCTGCTGGCCCGGGATGTGGCGCAGCTGGCCGATTGGCGTTTGCGGCAACTGATTCCTGCCGAGCCACGTCGCTGGCCCCGACTCAGCGGCGTGCTGGCGCTGCACGCGCACTACTCGCGCGATCAGATCCTGCTGGCTCTGGGCAAAGGCCGCTTCGAAGCCCGTGCCCAGCAGCGTGAGGGCGTGTTGCACCTGCCAGAGCACAAGCTCGACATCTTCTTTGTCACCATCAACAAGTCGGAAAGGGAGTTTTCGCCCTCGACTCGCTACGAGGACTACGCGCTCAGCGACCGGCTTTTCCACTGGCAAACGCAGTCGACTACGACGACAGCATCGCCGACCGGGCAGCGCTACATCAAACATCAAGATGAAGGCTATCAGCCGTTGCTGTTTGTTCGCGAGCGCAAAACGCTCGCCAACGGATTGACAGCACCTTTCCAATACCTCGGCCCGGTTGAATACGCTCGGCATGAGGGCAGCAAACCGATCAGCATCATCTGGCGTCTGCTGCATCCGATGCCGGCCCAAAGCGTCAGGCAGTTCAGGCAGGAAGCCATTTAGCTCCGCAACGCGATCCGAAATGACACCCAGGCAGACCTGAATAATGCTCGGGCTTTGGCAGAGCGCACTGAGTTACCAGGTCTTTCGTGGTGCCGAAATAGCTGTGAACGACTTCGCTGGTTGGAGTTGCCCGACGGACTATTTACGGAGATAGATCAAATCTTAAATAGCTGCAAGTGCTATGCAACCCGTGTGCGGCCGCCTGGCGAAAGCAAAAGGCCCGCTAGATTAGCGTTGTCTAATGTATAATACTCCTTGGAGCGGTCCCCACTGGATCGCGTAATCAAGCGCTAGCGGCTGGCCTGCACGCGGTCAGCCGCGATAAGGAGACTTACATGACGGACAGTTACAAGGATTTGATCGCCGCCACTTCGGCCAATACCGCGAAGCTGAGGGAGGGCATTCCCGATGTCATGCGCGGGTTTGGCGCGCTCAGCCAGGCGGCCAGCGCGGATGGCGTGCTCGACAAGAAAACCAAGGAGTTGATCGGCATGGCGCTGGCGGTGGCCTCGCGCTGCGATCCGTGCATCGGCTTTCATGCCCGCTCGCTGGTCAAGGTTGGCGCCAGCCGCGAGGAGCTGATGGAAATGCTGGGCATGTGCGTCTACATGGGCGGCGGACCCAGCCTGATGTATGCCTCGCGGGCCGTGAGCGCGTTCGAGGAATTCGGCGGCGGGCAGGACGAAGGCTGACCTCCTGAAGATCGATCACGCAATCCTTTCATGCGGCAAGGCGGCAGCGCCACCGGGCAGGGGGGGGGGAAAGGCCATGATTATCAATTTTCCAGAAACTGATAATCATTGTGCAATGTTTGCACATCTGCGGACGCCCTCATTGGCCGCATGAATTCCCGTGCGGGCAGGCTGCTGCCCGCACGGGTTGCGTCAGGGGCTTGTGTCAGTCGACCAGCTCCATTTCCTCGATCAGCGCTTTGGCGCCGTCGATCTGGTCCATCACCCACAGCATGTAGCGGCTGTCGACGTGGATGGAGCGGGTGGTGCGCGGGTCGAAGTCCCAGTCTGAGTTGACCGACTCGAGCGTGCCGTCGAACAGCAGGCCGACGAGTTCGCCGCGGGCGTTGAGGGTGGCCGAGCCGGAGTTGCCGCCGGTCACGTCCAGGTCGGTGAGGAAGTTGACCGGCACCGAGTCGATGCTTTCCAGCTCGTAGCCGCCGTACTTGCCGGCGCGGATCAGCTCGAGCTGGCGCTCGGGCGCGTTGAAGGGTTCTTTGCCGGTGTCCTTTTGCACGATGCCTTCCAGGGTGGTGAAGGGCTTGTAGATCATGCCGTCCTTGACCTCGCCGCCCATGACCGTGCCGTAGGTGATGCGAAGCGTGGAGTTGGCGTCGGGGTAGGCGGCGTAGCCCTGCGACTCCTGCCAGGCAATGATCGCTTCCATGTAATCGGGGCGCAGGATCTGCATGCGCCCGCTGCGGTCGTCGGATTGGTGCTCGAGCTGCATTTCGTGGTCGTAGAGCGCCACGGCCAGCTTGATGAAAGGGTCGTCGCTGTTTTCAAACGCTTCCGGGTCGGCGTCCATCAAGGCCAGGCGACGCTCGGCATCGCCCAGTTCGGTTTCGGCGTAGTAGCGCTCCAGGGTGTCGGCCACCTGCTGCGCGTCCCAGGTTTCGGGCAGGTCGAGGGCCTGATCGAGCGCTTCGACGCGGGCCGAGTCCGGGCCGTTGACGTAGTTTTTCAGAAAGTACAGCCACACCGCCTGATCGACGGTGGCATCGTAGCGGCGTTCCATCGCTTGCATGCCCTGCTTGAAAAACGCCATGTCGCGCTCTTGAAAGCCTGACTCGCGCTCGGCGTCGGGTTTCTGGCGCTCTTTGGACAGCCGATACAGGCGCTGGGCGGCTGACAGCAGGCTCGAGCGAGTGGCGTAGTTGTACAGCCAGTTGCGGCGCGCGGCCTCGGCCGAGGCTTCGCTGAGCGCGTCGAGCTTTTCCAGGGTCTCGCCGTAGCCCTTTTCGGGCGCTTCAGCCGCGATCCATTCATTCAGCGCCTGCTCGCGCTCGCGGCGGCGCTCGATGAGGCCGACGCGCTGCGCGCCCTCGATTTGGCCGCGCGTGTTCTTGAGGTAGTTGTTCAGGCCGGCCAGCAAACTTTCGTACTTGATGCGGGCGTCCGAGCCATCGGGAGCAGCTTTTTCGATGGTGTCAATCCAGCCGTCCATCAGCTCGATGGTGCGCGGGTAGCGCCACTCGAAAGTGTTGACCACCTCGGCCAGGCGGGCGTAGCGCTGAGTGCGGCCGGGGTAGCCGGCAGCCATCACGAAGTCGCCTTCGTCCAGGCCGGCGGCAGAGACTTTCAGATAATGCTCGGGCTCGAAGGGCACGTTGTCTTCGGCGTATGCAGCGGGCTGTCCATCGGGCCCGACGTACGCACGGTAGAAGGCGAAGTCGCCGGTGTGGCGCGGCCACATCCAGTTGTCGATGTCACCGCCGTACTTGCCGATGCTGTCGGCCGGGCCGTATACCAGGCGCACGTCCTGGATTTCGAGCCGGTCGATGAGCTTGTACTGCGCGCCGCCGAAAAAGCTCGAGACCTGGCAGCGGTGGCCGGCCTGCTGTTCGCAGCGGGCCACGACCTCCTTGCGGCGATCCTCGATGATGTCGTGGATATTGCGGCCGCTCATGTCGGCGTTGATGCCCTGGCGGATGCGGGCGGTGACATCCTTGACCGCGACCGTGACATACACGCGCGTGCCCGGCGCGGCCGGCAGCTCGGCGCTCATGTCTTCGGCCAGAAAGCCTTCTTTCAGGTAGTTGTTGTCAGCGGTGGAGTTGTACTGGATGGAGCCTCGGGCGCAGTGGTGGTTGGTTACCACCAGGCCTTCGGGCGAGACGAAGCTTGCCGTACAACCGCCCAGCGAGATGACTGCGCCCATGGGAAAGGCAGTCAGCTTGTTCAGATTGTCGGGATCGAGCTCCAGACCGGTCGCGCGCAGATCGTCGGCGATCATCGGCAGCTGATCGGGCGTCCACATGCCTTCTTTGGCCCAGGCGGTGTTGGCCAGCGCCAGCGCGGCGGCCAGGGCGATCATTAAATGCTTCATGAGCTTGCTCCGGTTCGGGGACTTTCGAGACGGGCAATGCTACCCGAAATCGAATTCGCGCCGGATGGTAGCCTGAAGTCCAATTTGCACAAACCAGAGGCAGGCCATGGCCGAGCAACAAGACAGGATCATGCTGATTACCGGCGCCTCCAGCGGCATCGGTGCCGAGACCGCGCGCCAGGCGGCCGCGGCCGGCTACCGGCTGGCGCTGTGCGCGCGCTCGAAGGACAAGCTCGACGCGCTGGTGGATGAACTGGGCGCCGACCGCGCCTTCGCCACGACCTGCGACGTGACCGACTACGACGACCAGGTACGCATGGCAAAGGCCGTGCTCGACCACTATGGACGCATCGACGTGGTGTTTGCCAACGCCGGTGTCGGCGGTCGACCGCCGGGGTTTGCCAGCGGCTCAGTGGACGACTGGAAGGAGATGGTGGATGTCAATATCCTGGGCGCGGCCTACACGCTGCGCGCCACGCTCGACGAGGTCAAGCGCAACCGGGGCCACGTTCTACTGACCGGCTCGGTGGCCGGGCGGATCACCCAGGCCGGCTCGATGTATTCGGCCACCAAATGGGCGGTGACGGCCATCGGCCACGGCCTGCGCGAGGAGCTCAAGGGCAGCGGTGTGCGCGTCACGCTGATCGAGCCGGGCATGGTCGACACGCCCTTCTACGAAAACGGGGCGTCTGACGCGCTCGAGGCCGGCGATGTGGCCCGCTCGGTGATCTACGCGCTGAGCCAGCCCGAGCACGTCGACGTTCACCAGCTGCTGGTGCTGCCTACGCCGCCCGAGGCGTCCTGAAGCGCCTTCAGGGGCGGTATCCTGTGGCCCAGAGATTCTGGATCGCACGCATTGCGGAGGACCTGATGTTCAAGCACGTTTTCCTGACCACCCTGGCCCTGCTTGTGGCCGCACCGCTGGCCGCGCAGGACGATACCGAGCTGCGGCCGGTGACCCACGAGGATGTCTGGCTGATGAAGCGGCTGGGCTCGCCGGTGGTGAGCCCCGACGGCGAACGCGCCGTGGTGTCGGTCACCGAGCCGGCCTACGAGAAGGACGAGGAATCATCCGATCTGTGGTTGCTCACCGTCGACGGCTCCGAGCCGCCGCGGCAGCTGACGGCCACGCCATCACCGGAGTCCGGCGTGGTCTGGCGCCCCGACGGCGAAATGATCGCCTTTTCCACCAAGCGCGGCAGCGACGACGCCCAGAGCCAGATCTTCGTGATGGACATGACCGGCCCCGGTGAGGCCCGGCAGATCACCAACTTGTCGACCGGCGCCTCCAGCCCGGAATTCAGCCCGGACGGCTCGATGATTGCCTACCAGAGCCGGGTCTGGCCCGATGCGGAAGGTGACGAAGCCAACGCCGAGCGCAAGAAGGCCGAAGAAGAAGACGGCATCAACGTCTCGCGCTACGACGGCTTTCCGATCCGCGACTTTGACCACTGGCGCGACGAAAAGCAGACCCGCTTGTTCGTGCAGGCGCCCGAGGCCGGCGCCGAGCCACAAGACCTGCTGTACGGCACCGACCTGGTCTCGGGCCCCGGTTACGATGGCGGCCTGAACGCGGTGTGGACGCCGGAAGGCGACGCGCTGGTGATCACGGCCACCGAAAATCTCGACGAGGCCGCGCATGCGGTCGTGCAGCGCCACCTCTACCGCGTGCCGGTGGCCGGCGGCGAGCCACAGCGCATTACCGCGGGCGATGACTTCAGCTGCACGGCCGCGAAGTTCTCGCCCGACGGCGAATTCATCTACTGCTACTACCAGCCGATCAACGACTGGGTCTACAACCACACCGAGATCGCCCGCGGCCGCTGGAACGGCGCGGGCATCGACGGCGAGCTGGAAGTACTGACCGCCGGCTTCGACCGCTCGGTGAGCGGCTTCGACATTGCCGCCGACGGCGAGACGATCTACTTCAACGCCACCGACCAGGGCCGCGTGCGGGTGTTCGCGATGGCCGCCGACGGCAGCGAAATCACCGTGCTCGATGCCGACAGCCGCGGCGTTTACGGCGGCGTGCAGGCCGCCGGTGATGCCATTGTGGCCAACTGGGAAAGCTCGGCCGTGCCGGTCGAGGTGGTGCGCATCGATCCCGAAACCGGCCGTCACGAAGCCCTGAGTAAGTTCAACGTCGAGCGCGCCGAAGGTGTCGATCGGCCCGCCTTTCGCGAGTTCTGGTTCACCTCCTCGAAGGGCCGCCGCATCCACAGCTGGCTGACCCTGCCGCCGGACTTCGATGAAAACAAGCAGTATCCGCTGGTGCTGTTCATCCACGGCGGGCCGTTCAGCTCGTCGGTAGACGCCGACCACGTGCGCTGGAGCCCGCACCTGCTGGCCTCAGAAGGCTACGTCGTGCTCAGAACCGACTACACCGGTTCAGTCGGCTACGGCGCCGAGTTCTCGCGCAACATCGAGGGCGACCCCCTGGCCACGCCGGGCGAGGAGCTGGTGGAAGCCGCTGACGCGGCCATCGAGCGCTTCGACTTCATCGACGCCGAACGTCAGGCCGCCAGCGGCGCGAGCTACGGCGGGCACCTGGTCAACTGGCTGCTGGCCACCACCGATCGCTTCGACGCCCTGGTGGGCCACGCCGGCCTGGTCGATCTGGAAGGCCAGTGGGCGACCAGCGACGTGATCTACCACCGCGAGCGCATGAACGGCGGCCCGCCGTGGGGCGACAGCAAGATCTGGGAAGAGCAGAGCCCGTCGAGCTACGTGGAGAACTTTGCCACGCCGACGATGCTGACGATTGGTGAAAGCGACTACCGCGTGCCGCTCAACCAGACGCTCGCGGCCTGGGCCTACCTGCAGCGCATGCAGGTGCCCTCAAGGCTGCTGGTCTTCCACGACGCCAACCACTGGATCATGAAGGGCAAGGAAGCCCGGCATTTCTGGGAGCAAGTGCATGAGTGGCTGGCGAAGTACCTGAAGGACGAGTAGCGCGCTGGTTGGTTGGTTGGCTGGTTTGCTGGTTTGCTGGTTTGCTGGTTTGCTGGTTTGCTGGTTTGCTGGTTTGCTGGTTTGCTGGTTTGCTGGTTTGCAAGAATTCTGCCGGGTCACTGGCATTATGCAAGTGGATTCGAGACAGTCCGACCGCAACTAGCCAACTAGCCAACTAGCCAACTAGCCAACTAGCCAACTAGCCAACTAATTGTACTCGCCGGCGGGCTCGCTGACCTGTTGCGGGCGGGTGTGGTGGCGGAGCCATTCCAGAAGCGCGTCTTCGTCCAGCTCGCCGGCGGCCAGCGCCAGGAAAACAGGGTACAGCTCGCTGTCTTCGGCAAGCAGCTGGTGGTCGTTGAGTTCCAGAAACAGCTCGCACGCCACGGCGGAGGTTCGCTTGTTGCCGTCGACAAAGGGATGGTTCCGACTCAGGCCGAAGGCGTAAGAAGCGGCAAGCGCAATCACGTCGACGTCGGCACCATAGGAATACAGCTGTTGCGGCCGAGCCAGCGCCGACTCCAGCATGCCCCGGTCGCGTATCCCGGTTCCGCCGCCGTGCTCGATCAACTGACGCTCGTGAAGGGCCTCGACCAGTTCGGCTGAAAGCCAGATCGGATCACTCATGATTCACTCCGCCAGCTTCCTGAGCAGGTTGCGTCTTTTGCGCATGATTTTCTCGGCCACGTCCATCTGACCCGCCAGCTCGGGGTCGTAGGGGCTGAGCACGATGCCGTCGGGGGTCTCGCGCACCATCAGCTCGTCACCGCGGCCCACCCGCAGGCGTTCGAGCACCTCTTTGGGCAGGATCACGCCGGTGGAATTGCCGATGGCGGAAACTTTCAGCTTGCGGGTCATGACTGTGGCTCCGAAGTGCTTGGGCCGAAAAGTATAACAAATGTTTTACGTCCGATCGGGCCGACGGCGGGCCGTTTGCCGGCGCGGCGGAAAGTGGACCCAGCTGACAACCACCACCACACCAAAAGCCGTGTAGACGACCTGAAACACCCACCACGGCACGTCGATAAAAATCAGCCGGCCCAGCCAGTATCGGATGAAGCTCTGGCCATACGCGGTCTGACCGGCCGCCTCGCGCAGCCACCCCTCCCAGACCGTCAGCGGACACAGCTCGCCGAGCCAGGTCTGGATCACGATGAAGGCGATCAGCGCCAGGTGGATAAAGCGAAACCACGGATTGCGCACCCAGCGCCACCGCCGCACCCAGCCAAGCAATACCAACGCCTGCCCGCCAACGACAAAGACCACGAACAGGGCGTGCAGCGCCAGAATCGCGTCGGCGGCCAGGCCGGGGAACGGAATACTTTCGAAAAACTCGCGGCCCATATGAAACTGGCGGCTCAGCGGCGGTAAGCCTGGCTGCGATGGCCCACTTTGACCACCGTGACGATCAAGCGACTGTCGAGAATTTCGTAAAGAATCCGATACACGCCCTGGCGCACCCGGTAGCGCGCCTGGCCTGAGAGCTTTTCGCAGCCCGGCGGGCGAGGATCGTCACGCAGCGATTCGATTCGCTTCAGGATGCGCGCAAGATCCTGCTTTGGAATGCCTCTCAGGTCCCTGGCAACGGACCTGCGAAACACCAGCTCAAATCTTGCCATGCGCCTTGAGGTCGTCCAGTAGGGCCTCGTAACTCATGGTGGGTTCGGCCACCCGATCTTCGAAGGCGGACAGATCCTCTTGGTCTTCGGCAAGGGCTGCCCGGACCGCTTGGTTGACGATCTCGGAGATCGAGCGACCGCCGTGGGCCGCCTTCAGCCGCAGCGCTGCATGGATTTGCGGGTCGAAATAAATGGTCGAGCGCTTGGTGGTTTCGGTCATGGAGCGGCTCCGATTGCCTAGTGGCCTGATGCCAGTATGGCGTCATTACGCTGTGACATCAAGACGTCATGACGCCGGCTGCCGAAGTACGTTCAATCCGGATAGCCGGTGATCTCGCGGATGTTGCGGTACAGCGGCGCCAGCCGCCTGTACAGGCGCCGATACACGCGCCGGTAGAGCTTTTCGTAGATGGCGTGGTTGTTTTTGTCGGGCTCGATGCGGTAGCCCACGCGTGTCATCTCGTTGATGGCCACGCGCACGCTCGGATACCAGCCCAGGCCAAACGCGGCCAGTATCGCTGCGCCCAGGCCGGAGGTCTCGGCCGTGTGCGGGCGCTCGACCGGGCAGTTGAAGATATCGGCGGTGATCTGCATGACCGCATCCGAGCGCGCCCCGCCCCCGCAGGCGCGCAGCACCTGCAGCCGGCGGCTCGAGCGGCGTTCGATACGCTCGGCGCCGTGGCGCAGCTCGAAAGTGACGCCCTCGAGCAGCGCCCGATACAGATGCGCGCGGGTGTGCACGTCGCCAAAGCCGACGATCGCGCCCTTGGCCTCCGGCCCGGAGTCGAGATCATTGCTCCAGAATGGCTGCAGCATCAGGCCCAGCGAACCCGGCGGCACTTCGGCAACCAGCTCGTCGAGCAGGGACTCGGCCGTTACCCCGGCGGCCTCGGCGCGCTGGCGCTCTTCGAGCCCGAACTGTTCCTTGAACCAGCGCACCATCCAGAAGCCGCGCGGCACCGCCGATTCAACCATGAAATAGCCGTGGCGGGCGGCCGGGAAGGCGGGCATCGGCGGCCGGGCCTCGAAATAGCGCGCGGAAAGGACGCTGATCGTCGAGCGCGTGCCGAAGCTGATGCAGGCGGTATAGCGGTCGGAGACGCCGGCCCCGATCAGGTCGCAGGCCTTGTCGGCGCCGGCGGCAATCACCGGCACGCCCGGCTTCAGGCCCAGATGCTCTGCCGCCGGCCCGGTCAGCTCACCGAGCTTCTCGCCGGGCTTGACCAGCTCGGGAAGCTGCTCGCGCCGGATGGACAGGGCCGACCAGCGCCAGTTCCTGGGCCCGGCCCAGCGCCGGGCGCGATAGCTGAAGGGCAGGTAGCCGACCTGGCTGCCGACCGAATCGGCCAGCCGCCCGGTCAGCCGATGGTTGATGAAACCCGACAGGCCGACGAAGGCGGCCGTCTTCTGCCAGTTTTCCGGTTCGTGAACCGCCAGCCAGTTGCACTCGGCGTTCTCACGCATGGTCTTCAGCGCCCGGCTGCGCCCGATCAGGCCGATCAGCGCGCGCCAGTACAGGGGCATTTTCGGCAGCTTGTCGAGGCCGACGCGCCGGTTGTCGGTCCAGATGATGGCCGGGCGCAGCGGCTGGCCGTCGGCGTCCAGGCAGATCTGGGTGGCGCGCTGGGTGGTGACCGCCACCGCCGCAACGCGCGCCGGGTCGTGGCCTTCGTTCCACAGCGCGCGGCAGGCGCGACCGATTTCGTTCCAGAACAGCTCGGGCTGTTGCTCGGCGCGGCCCGGCGCGTCGGAAAACCAGGGCTCGATCTCGATGTGATGGCGGCCGCGCAGCTCGCCGCGGTTGTTGAACAGCAGCGCGCGAATACTCTGGGTGCCGTTATCGATGGCCAGAACCAGCGGCTCGGCGCTTTCGCTTGCACTCATTGGTTGCTCCCGGGAGGCGATTGCAGCTTGAGCGCCTTGGCGCACTGCCACCATGATGCCTCAGCGGTGCATTCGAGCGGGCAGTTGTTTGCCATCCCCGCCCGAGCAGAACCCGTTTCGGTGTGCTTACAGCGTCTTGAGATACTCGATCAGCCGGGATTTCTCCGGGCCCGTCAGCCCGAGTGCAAAGTGCTGGTCGTAGTGGTCGACCACGGCGCCCAGATCGGCCGCGCTGCCGTCGTGGAAGAAGGGCCGATCGAGCCACAACCCGCGTAGCGGCGTGGCGCGGTACTCGCCGGTGACCGTGCGCTGCGCATAGGCCGGGCTCTGGCCGACTTCCTCGGGCGAGTACAAACGCCCGTCACCGCCCAGGGCCGGGCCGGAATGGCACTGCACGCAGCCGGCCTTGCCGTCGAACAACTCGCGCCCCTGGGCCGCGGCCATCGAATCGAAGGCATCAAGCGGCGCGGCAGGCGCGGGAATGGACAGCTGATAGGCCTCCAGCGGCCGCAGCCTGGGGGTAACCAGATCGGGCTCGTGGATGATCTCGATGCCCAGCGGCGGCTCGATGAACGTGCCCTGACCGCCCATCTGGCTGACGGCAACGTAGGCGTTCCAGTAGGCAACATCACCGTCACCGGTATAGGTGGCCTGCTCGGCATCCATTAGCCCGTAGGCCGGCGGAATGACCACCGGGTCGGAAATGCCGTCGATATTGAAGCGCGGGTCGTACATGCCCGGCCCCCAGCTTCTGTACTGCGCCCTGAGCTCTTCGGGAAGCTGCTCGGACAGGGCGATGATGGCACCCGGATCGAGATCGAGATTGGCCCAGCCGTCGAGCCGCTTGCCCACGCCCGGCAGCACCGAGTCGTCAACCGTGGAATGACACAGGGCGCAGGTGATTGCCACGCGGTCGATGTGCTGCGCGCCGTCACTGGCAGAGATCTGCGCGCGAACGCCGAGCACGGCATCGTGCTCGAGCAACACCTTGGTCACCGCCGGGTCTTCGAGGTCGACCGCGCCGTCGACGACCGCCTGGGCCACCTCGGCCGGCAGCGCCTGTGCATCCACTTTCAGCCCCAGGCCCAGCGCGGCCACGGGGCTGACGCCGTCGAGCACCTCGTGCATCTTCAGCTCATCGCTCCAGAAGGCCTCGCTGCCGAAGGTTTCGTAGCGAAAGATTTCCCGGCCCGAAACCAGATCGAGCCCGCACTGATCCGACAGGCCCGCGGTGTGGTGCACGCGGGTTAGTGACTGGGCGAGCATGCCGTCGGCGCCGTCCATTTCGGCCGTGGCCTCGCTGCAGGAGTGAAACGTGACGCGAAGCTCGCCCCACGGCTCGAACGCCGATGGGTCGGTCGGCAGGGTAAATGAGCCGCTTTGGCCTTCCATCAGCGTGAAGGTCAGCGCCTCTTCCAGCTGCACGTCGGACCGGACCTCTTCGGTGACCAGCCACAGCGGATCAGCCGACGAAGTATTGCCAAAGTAATAGCCGAACAACCCGTTGGGCGCCGACATGAACACCCAGCCGGCGCCGCTTTTCTCCTGATCATGCCAGGTGCCTATCAAGCTCGACCAGGGCAGCTCGTGAAGCGATGCCGAATCGGCGGCAAGAACGGCCCGGTGCTCGGTCGATGATGGCGTTTCGGATGATGCGGATGATGCGGTGCCGGCATTGCCGGCGGCAATCACGTGAACAGCCAGCAGCAAGCCGGTTCCCGCAATGGCTCCGATCACTACAGTCAGTATGGTCCTCATGGATCTTCTCCTCGCAGTACGGTGGCGCAGCGCGTGAGAGCGGGCGGCACTGCGGCCGGCCATTCGATCGGCGTTGCAGCCCAAGGATGTTGCTGGGGACCAAAAGGTTCCGTGCCGGCCGCGCAAGACGGCGCGGGAACCGCCGCACTGCCGATTGCATCTGTCGGACAGACAAATACTCGCCAGGGACCACCATGAATCTTCCGGCCATAGCCAACGCACTGCCCGATACGCAAGCACAGAGCGATGCCCGCGGCATTGCCATCAGCCAGGCCGGCGTTGCCGACTACTCGCTGCCTTTGCGCATCGAGGATGTCGATGGACAAGCCTGCGCCACGATCGCCCGGGTAGCAGCCTCGGTCGGCCTGTCGAGGTCGATCCGCGGCGCCCACATGTCGCGATTCCCGGTCTTTCTCAACCGGCTCGGGGGCGAGCTGCAGCTCGGTCTGCTCACAGCCCATGCCCGGACGGTCGCCCGCGAGCTCGGCGCACTTGAAGGCCACCTGGAAATGGATTTTCCATGGTTTATCACAAAGACCGCCCCGCGCTCCGGCATCCAAGGCCTGCTCGACGTTGAAGCCTCGTACCGGGCCAATGCCACGGTCGACGGCGCCAGCTCGCTTGAGCAAGAGGTTCGCGTTCCGGCCACGAGCCTGTGCCCCTGCTCGCGCGCCATCTCCCGCTATGGCGCCCACAACCAGCGCTGCATCGTGACCATCCGCGTCACAACTGATCGCCCCGTGCCTCTGCAAACAATGGTAGCTACCGTCGAGCGCAACGCTTCATGCGAGCTCTATCCGGTACTCAAGCGCGAAGATGAAAAGTTCGTGACCGAAAAAGCCTACGAAAATGCGAAGTTCGTGGAAGACATCGTCTGCGATATCGCTCTGGAGCTCGACCGTATCCCCGCCATCACCTGCTTCAGCGTGAGCTGCGAAAGCATCGAGTCGATCCACAACCACCAGGCGTTTGCAACTGCCACCAGCACCGGGATGGAGCGATCTGTCAAAGAGGCGAGATGAGCCGGCTTTGTCCGATCCGCTGATTCATGGGCAGTACTCGCCCGGCTCGGGAAACTCCGGGCCGCGTCGGCATTCGAAAGCGCGCGCTGTATAAATGTCGGGGGCGCTACTGGCTCCGCCGCGCATGGCCGAAACCCGGCCCCACTCGGCGCGCAGCGAATCGTCCATGAGCGCGCCCTCGCGCAGCGCGGCGTCGAGGTTGGCGTCCTGGCCCAGGTTGAGCTCGATGACGGCTTGCGCATAGGGCTCCGCCGGGCCCACGCCTTCACGCATTCCGTAGCCGAAACCCTTGGCCAGCAGGCCGATGGCGGCCGCCGGCGTGATCAAACCGTCGCGCTCGATCCGGTAGGGCGCATCGGCGCAGAGCTTGGTTGCTTCCAGGGCGCTCCAGGGCACGGCCTGATCAATCACCGGGGCGGTGGACAGACACGAGACACCGAAGCAGGTCTGCGTCCGCGCGTCCGCGTCGGAAATTTCCTTGCGCGATACCGCCACGATATCGGCCTGATGGCCCATGACCGGGCGCATGACCAGCCGCCAGGAAACGTGCGGGCCGACGCCGAATTCAGCCGCCGCGGCGACATGTTCGGCGCCGTGGGCCTGGACCAGCTCCTCGCGGATTACCGGGCCGAGATTGAAACGCTCGATCTGCACGAAGCTGACCGGCAGGGGTGAGATTGCCGGCGGGGCGGTGACCACATCCTGCCCGTAGCGCAGCCGAAAGCGCACTCGCTCGAGCCGTCCTTCGGCCTGCTCGAGCGCCAGCACCGCCTTGACGAAGGGATCGAGCGTTCCACTGGGCAGAAACACCGAGCTGCCATCGGCCAGCTCGAGTGCGCCTTCGATCGCTTCGTTGACCTTTTCGACAGCTTGCGTCTGGTAGCCCTGGCCGACAACGAACGGCTGCGCCTTGTCGGACAGTGTCTCGGAGGCGGCCGAACGGCCGTGATCGCTGTCATCATGGCCGAACCCGCCAACCGCCTCATCGCCGACCGGACCAGCCAGCGCGAACCCGGCCGCAGCCGCTGCAAGTAATATCATTCCCACTCGGTGCACGCCGTGTCTCCCGCAACCTTGCTCCTGATAATCAACAACGCCATTGAGGTAGTAATGCTGCCATCGGCACGACAATCGGCGACGCAATGGCGGCTCAGGTGTAGCCAGCGATCACCCGCAGCGGCGCCAGCCTGAGCAGCCAGCCGATCGACCGCACGGGCAGGCGAGGATGCAGGACGTTCGGGCGCCGCCGGCATTCATCACCCATAAGCGGGATTCGTCGGTGGCTGGCCCGGGCCCGTCGCAAGTTCGCGCGGCAGGCACCGACTGCGGGCAAGCTGTGACCCGAATCCAACCGAAACCACAGAGAACCTCAATGCAGCGAATACAAGACACGTTTTTGCAACTGACTTGTCTGGCAGCCACGGCGCTGCTGGCCGGTAGCGCGATGGCGACAAGCCTCGATGACACGCTGGCAGCGCGTCTGGCCGACGATCGCTCGGGCGTTTGCCTGGTGGCCGTTGCTCTTGGCCAGTCACACCAAACCGCAAGCTACTGCGCAGACAAAAACAACCCGCGCGACCTCGACGCTCGATCGCGCTTCGAAATCGGCTCGCTGACAAAGCCATTGCAGGGCCTGCTCGTTGCCCGCCTGGTCGAGCGCGGCGAGTTGTTGCTCGACGAGCCCGTGGCCGACCTGCTGCCCGACAGCGCGGAGGTGCCTGGCCACGAGGGCGAGCCGATCCGGCTCAAACACCTGCTGACCCACACCGCCGGCCTGCCGCGCCTTCCGACCGGCTTCAGCGTGGACGATCCGGCCAACCCCTACGCCAGCTACACCCCCGATGATCTGCTCACCGCGCTGGCCGACACCAGCCTGTCGAGCCCGCCCGGCGAACGGTTTGCCTACTCGAACTTCGGCGCCATGCTGCTTTCCCTGGCGCTGGTCGAACGAACCGGCACGCCGCTGCCCGAGCTGTTCGAGCGCGAAATATTCGCGCCGCTGGGCATGGACGACAGCGCCATGACGGGGCCGACCGTGCACGGCCACAGCGCGCGCGGCAAGCCAGTGTCTGGCTGGGACTTTCATCCCGATCTGGGCGGCGTCGGCGCGGTTCGCTCGACGGCGGCCGACTTGAGCCGCTGGCTCGACGCCCTGCGCGGCGAGCCCGAGGGACCGCTGGCCGGGGCCCTGGCAGAATCGCGCAAAGTCCTGATCGAGGCCGGCGGCCAGAAGCTGGGCTACGGCTGGCTGCACCTGCCGCTCAACGATCGCTTCGTGATGGCGCACGACGGCGGCACCGGCGGCTTTTCCAGCTTTGCCGTGGTCGATCCCGAACGCAGCCAGGCCAGCCTGCTGCTGATGGATACCTCCATGATCGAGCAGGGCAGCCTGGCGGACCTGGCCTATCACCTGGTCGATGAGAGCTATCCGCTTGAATCGCCACGGCCAGCCGCGAAGCTGCCGGCAGGCGTTGATCCGCGAGACTATATCGGCCGCTACGCCATCTATCAGGGCGAACAACGCTTCATGGATGACTTCACCCTTGAGGTCATGGCCGGGGCCGGCCAGCTGATGGTGCAGGGCAGCGCGGGCGGTCAGACCCAGCCGGAAGTGGGTATCGATCCCGACGGAAAAGATCGCTTCGTCCAGCCGTCTCTCGACCTGGTCATCGAATTCCAGCGCGACGACAATGGCGAAGTGGCAGGCCTGGTTCTGAAGCAGGCCGGCATGAACCTGCGCGGTGAACTACATGACTGACGCTATCGAACCCATTGCCACAAAGGCAGCAATGCAAGAGCCCACGCTTTCACTGAACCAGCCTCTACCGGCCGCCGTTGCCGCCGGCAGCGCGCGCTGGTGGCTGTCGTACCGCAACTACCCGGTATTCTCCTGGCCCTGGGTGTGGCGGCGGGCCCTGCTGTTCGGGCTGTTTGTCGTCGCCTGGGGCGGGCTGTCCGCCATCGCCCACTACGCCGGGGGTGGCAGCGCGGCCGAAGCAGTGAAAATGTTTGCTGCATTCACGCTCGGCTTTCTGGTCATGATCAACGCTGGCCCGGTCCTGGCAGCCGCGGCACGCCATCGGCACTTTGGGCCCCGCAAAGAACGCTGGTTCGTGGCGGCCGCCCTCTTCGCCGGGCTGCTGGCGGCCTTTGCCGCCGACCTGGTCTCGTCGAGCATGATCGCGGAACTGACCGGACAGGAATTCGAGCGCGAACTCGGCTCGACCGCGCTCGCGACCAACCTCCTGGTCCTGCTGTTCATCTATGTCCTTATTGGCGGTGGCCTGGCGCTGCGCGCCTACCTTAGCGAGGAGCGCCGCCTGGCCGATTACCGGGCAGGGCTGGCAGTCCGGCAACTGCAGTCCGAGAAGCTTGCCGCAGATCAGCAGCTGGCTTTGCTGCAGGCGCAGATCGAGCCGCACTTCCTCTTCAATACCCTGGCCACCGTCCGATCGAGCCTGCGCGGCGATCCCGCTCGGGCCGAAGACACGCTGGACGCGCTGTGCGATTATCTGCGCACGACCATTCCACGCCTGCGAAGGAATGACGCCAACGCCCTGTCGACCGTTGACGACCAGCTCGAGATCTGCCGGCGCTACCTTGCGGTGATGCAGCACCGGATGGGCGAGCGGCTGGCTTTTGATGTGCAGGTCGACGATAACGCGCGATCGCTGGGCTTTCCGCCTTTCATCCTGCTGTCGCTGGTAGAGAATGCCGTTCGCCACGGCGTCGAGCCGCAGCCTGAGGGTGGACGCATCGATATTGCGGCCCGCCGCCGGGACGGTCAGCTCTGCCTGAGCGTGAGCGATACCGGCGTCGGGCTGAGCCAGACAAGCGGTGCCGGTGTGGGGCTGAGCAATATCCGCCGGCAACTCAAGCTGCGCTACGGAGAGGCCGCTCAGCTTCGGGTAGAAAGCAGCCCCGAAGGCGGCGTTGAGGCCCGCATTATCGTGCCGATGGAGGATGACTCGTGAGCGTTCGAATTGTGGTGGCCGAAGACGAACACAGCCAGCGCGCCGAGCTCGTTCGGCTGCTCACCCAGCGCTGGCCCGAAGCCGAACTGGTGGCCGAATGCGCCAGCGGCCACGCCGCACTCGCTGCTCTGGAACAGCTCAGTCCCGACGTGCTGTTTCTGGATATCCGCATGCCCGGCGCCAGCGGCATCGAGGTCGCGCGGGCAGCAAGCGGGAAAGCACACGTGGTACTGATTACCGCTTACGAGGAATATGCCGTGAAGGCTTTCGAGGCCGGCGCGCTGGATTATCTACTCAAGCCGGTGACGCCGGTACGGCTGGATGCGACCATCAAACGCCTGCGCAAACGGCTGGCGGAATCTCCGCCGCGCATCGACGAGCTGCTCGAACGACTCGAGCGCCGCCTGGGATCAGAGCGTGAAGCGCCGCTGAGCTGGATCACCGCAACCTGCGGTAATGCCGTGCGCTTGATTTCCGTCGACGACGTGCTGTTCTTCCGGGCCAGTGACAAATACGTGCGCGTGGTGACCGCCGAGGATGAAGCCACCGTGCGCATGTCGCTGAAGGAGCTGGGCGAACGGCTTGACGCCGAACGCTTCTGGCGCATTCACCGCTCGGTGATTGTCGCCGCCCCGTCCGTGCATCGTATCGAGCGCGATGAGCTGGGCCGCTGGCACGTGCGGCTGTGCGAACACGATGAATTGTTGCCGGTGAGTGAAAGCGCCCGCAGCCTGTTTCGCGGTATGTGAAGGGAAAGAAAGTGGTAAGGAAGTGGTGGAGCCGAGGGGAGTCGAACCCCTGACCTCAGCAATGCGAATGCTGCGCTCTCCCAACTGAGCTACGGCCCCACGGAATCAAGCTGGCCGGCTATTTTACCCAACTTTGTCGGCAAAAGTCACCCGCTGCGTCGCTGCCGATACTGCTGATAGGCACCAAGCCTGAGGTCGGTTTTGCTGATACCGAGTCGATTGAGCCTTTCGGTGCTCAGTGCAGGCGCCGCTGCCGGCGGCAGATAGAGAGTGGAGGTCTGGGTAAAATGCGCCGTGTGCAGCTGATTCAACGGCACCTGCTCGATACGCGGCTCGTCCACCGGAAAGACGGCCGCCTCGTAGATCGTCACCGGATGATCAGCGGGATAGTCAGCGGCCAGCACCTCAGCCAGCACGCGCACCCATTCGGGATCGTGCCTGAAGGTATCGCGACCCGGGTCGCCAAGCGTGATCGGCTGCCACAGGATCAGTGCAGCCGTAGCATCGAAGCGGCGCGGGTAGAGCAGAAAGTCCGTGGCCTCGAAGCTCTGACAGCCGTGCACGGCCGGATCCAGCCCCAGATCGGCAAACAGGCAGTCTTGAGCCGAGATTCCCGGATACATGACGGCCCGGTAGCCGGACAGGCGCGCCTGGCGCACGGCTTCGTGGGCCGGCCAGACGAACACGCCCGGGTGGCCATAGAAAGCCGCGCAGACGTGCAGGCCCTGGGCAAGCGGCGCCAGAATCCGCCGCACCATTTCGGCGTAGCTGTCGTCGCGCTGGCGGCCGTGGGCGTAGCTGTCCTGAAGCGATTCGACGCCGTCGTTGAGCTCGCGCAGGCGTTCGAAAGTCAGGCCGTCGACCACAGTAAAGACGCGATCGGCGGCCTGCAGAACATGCTGCGTCTCGCGGGTCAGGTGGCCACCCGGGCGAATGCCGGTGCCCACCACGCTCAGGCGGCCGGAACGCTTGTCGACCTGGTTCATCGGCCTCGCGAGCCTGCCCTACACAATCAACTTCTGTACGCCTTCGTCGTCCAGCCCGGCCTCGCGGCGCAGCGCTTCCTTGTCGCCGGCGAGAAACAGCTGCTGGTGATTTTCGGGCACGTCGTACTCGTCCATGACGGCCTTCGGATCGCTCTTGTAGCGCTCGCGGATTTCAGGGTTCTCGCCCAGGGCAGCGACGAACTTGCGGGTATTGTCGGACATGGATACTCCTTAAGGGTTATATGTCTTTGTGAAAAACGAGAGCAAGGGCGTCAGGCCGGCGGATCCAGCCAGTCGGGTGCGGACAGATCAAAGCACTGCTGCAGCATGTCCTCGCTCGATCTGAGCGCGCCCTCGACCCATCCCTGGGCTGTGCTGTAGGTTTCGCCGCAGATATGAACGGGCCATTCGGGCTGCGGGGCGGCCATCTGCCTGATGACCTCCCAGCTCTTCCACCCCGGCAGCCAGTTGTGCCATCCCGCACCGTAGGGCCATTGGGTCCAGTCGATGAAACGCCCGGCCGTGGGCCGGGGCACGTCCACGCCGTGCATTTCGCTCAATTCACGGTGGATTTCAACAAGCGCTAGCTCGCTGAGATCGCTTGTCAGCTCGCTCCCGCGCCCGCTGTCGCTAGCCAGTGCGCGCCAGAAACTGACGGCATCCGTATCCGGGTAGCTGGCCAGCATCAAAGCCTGACCTGAGCCTTCGTCTACGCCCAGGTAGTAGCACTGGCGCATGGGCAGATCGGTGTGCGAAACGGCATAACTGCCGCGCTTGATGCGGCCGGGGCCTTCCGGCATATCGCGCCACCAGGGTTGATCGAAGGTCAGGAAAATCTTGCAGTTCGGTACCGCCTCGACCGCACCCAGCGAAACAACCAGATCCTTGTTGCCCAGGGCCGGGCTGGCGTTGATCAGGCGCGTCAGCGCCAGTTTCGGCAGCGCCAGCACCAGCCGGTCAGCGTCCAGCTGTTCCGGGTGGCCGGCGACCTCGAGGTGCAGGCGCAGGCCTTCGCCGCGGCGCTCGACGCGCCTGGCCACGTGCTGTTTGCGCACGATGACTCCCGCCTCCTCCAGCTCCGAGGCCAGGCGCAGCGGCAGCTGCTGATAGCCGTCGCGTAGCCGATACCAGCGCCCGCTTTGTTCGATCACCAGCGAGGCCATGGTGTCGAAGCCGTTGCAGTTTGAAAGCAGGGCGTTGGAGCTGATCATGCCGCGCAGCGCAAACCAGGCCTCGTTGCTGATAACGCGTGCGAGCAGATTCCAGAAACCCCAGCGCCAGAGCGCGCGACCGTCGAACGTATGTTTCCGAAGGTATTCGAGCGTTTCTTCACGCGTCCCTTCCGGATTGCGTGGCCAAAGCTCCCTGATTGCCGGCGCAATCCGGGTGCAGGCCAGATCAAGCAGCTGATAGTAGCTCAGGCCTTGCTCGTCCGGCGCCAGGTTGAAAGGCTGGATATCGGGGTCGTTGAACTGGGCAATCTTGAAGCGCGTGGCCCGCAGCCAGGCAAAATCAGGCTGCGGCTCGACGGTTTCCCGCGGCAGGTCGAGCACTCGACCGCAGAGGTTGTAGACCAGCGGCTGCTGATCATTGAAGAACATGCCGCCAAGCTCGGCGGGCAGGGTGCTGTCGGCCTGCATCCGCAGCGACCAGAGCCGGCCGCCAACGCGGTCGCTGGCTTCCACAATGCTGAGCTTCGATGGCTCGTGGCCGGCCTTCATCAGGCGCCACGCGGTATAGAGACCCGCCACCCCGGCGCCAATGATCACGATCTTCTCCTGCTGCATGCGGCTAGGTCTCGTTTATTGGCGTGCGGGAAGGGCCATGGCGGAAGGGCGTGGCCTGATCCGGATCGAACACGACGGCGCAGTTGCGGCCGGCCTGCTTGGCCTGGTAGAGCGCCTGGTCGGCCATGCGCAGGATATCGCTGACGCCGGCAGTGGGCGAGATACTGGACACCACGCCGATGCTGGTCGTGACCGGTATTTCTGCGGCCTCGAATACGAACGGCTGCCGGGCCACGGCGTCGATGATGCGGCGGGCCACCTCCAGGCCGGCTCGATCGCGCTGGTCGGAGAGCACGATGACGAACTCATCGCCGCCCAGACGACAGAGGACATCGCCCTCACGCAGCATCTGCCGGCAGCGCTGAACGAATTCACGCAGCACCAGGTCTCCCGCGGCATGGCCGTATTGGTCGTTGGCCTCCTTGAAGTGATCCAGATCGAGAATCAGCACCGCGCGGTCAAGGGCGTCGTCGGGCGAGACGTTTTCAAGGTAGGTTCTGAGGAATCGCCGGTTGTAGGCTTCGGTCAGCGAGTCGAGGTTGGCCAGGCGCGAAGCACGATGCTGCTCTTCGATGGCGCGTGCGTGCCGACGATAGAGATCCCGCACCCGCCAGCTCAGACCCAGCGCAAGAATAGTGGCTTCGACAACTGCACCGATATAGATCAGGTATTCGAAAATATTGCTGCGCGGCACCAGATCAAGCGATATGAACACGCGTGCCAGGCCGCTGAGAATGAACACCAGCCAGGCGGCCAGAAAGATGTAGCCCTCGGTTGCACCGCGCCGGCCGGCGACGACCGCAGCGACGATCAATAGCACCTCGAAAAGCAGCTGAACGGGCTGCAGCGCCGTAAGCAGCAGCGGCAGTTGCTGATCAGCAACCAGCGGCGTGGCGACGACGAAGGCGGCCAGCAGGCCCAGCAGGCCGTAGATGGCCCGGCTCAGGCGGGGCGCGTGCCGCTGCGGGTTGACGAAGGCGAAGAAGAACAGGCCGATGGTCAGCAGCGCCAGCGGCGAGAGCATGATGTAGATAGAGGTGGCGTGCCGCTGCAGAACCTCGGGCAGCAGGTAGTTCTGCACCAGTCCGGCATCGACCCCCAGCAGCAGCAGAATGCTGAGCATCGCCAGCACATAGAACAGATGCCCACCCTGGCGAAGGTTCAAATAGAGAATGAAGTTCTGGAAGATCAGAGCGAACAGAATTCCGAACAGCAGCCCCAGAAGCAGAGAACTGGTGCTCATCCAGTCCGAAAAGGAGGCTTCGCTTTCGATCCACAGCTCCAGCGGCTGAAGGCTTTCTTGAACGGTTTCAACGCGGATCAGCAGCGTTTGCACCTGGCCGGGCTGCAGCGTGAATCGGGCCGCATACTGACGGCCGGCGGTTTCCATGGTGACGGCCCTGTCGAAGGCGGCCTGAAACTGTTGCAACGTGCCGTCAGGCTGCGGCACATGCAGCTGAAACTCCCGGAAGAAGCGCCTGGCGACCCGCAGCACGTAATTGCCGGCGCCATGCCGGGGCGCGCTGACGCGAAGCTTCAGCCACAGCGGCGGGGCGCTGTGCTCCAGGCTGGCCATCCAGGGCTGAAAGCCGGCGTCGCTCTCCAGCAAAGCGTGCGGCTCGAGCTCACCCGCCGGATCAGGCCGGAACACGGCATATTGCTTGAGGTCGCCGGCCACGCCGTCGACGGGCAGCAGGATGGGCTCGGCCCGGTGTTGGGCATTCAGCGGCCCGGCGATCGCCAGCAGCAGAAACAGCCATGCCGCTGGCGGCGGACGAACCCTCCGGCCGGCACTCATGTGCCGCTATCCCGACATTGGGGCGGGCACCCTTGAACATGAACAGATATCCTTCAACCCTCTGCAGCAAGGATATCCGCGAGCGCCTGTCAAGTCCATTGGCTGCCTGGGTTCGGCCCCCTGCCGCTGGGTCAGCTACAGCATGCCTCGCGGACCTCCGACCATACCTGCAGCGCGGTGATGTCGGCACCGGCTCCCGGGCCGCGAATCCAGATCGGCTGGTCACGATAGGCGGCGGTGCGAATCGAGACGATGTTGTCCCCCGGGGAAATTGCCGCCAGTGGATGCTCCGGCGGCACGCGCCTGAGCCCGACGCGGGCATGCACGCGCCCGCTCTCATCCACGCTCACGTGACCGGCGTGGATCACCGTCGCGCCCCGGCCCGGGCAGCCTGCCGCCGCTTCGCGCCAGCGCGCATCCAGCGCGTCGCTGCGGCTCAGAAACGCCGGCACAGCCAGATCAGCGGCGGCTGTCGGCACCAGGCTGTCGACATCGACCTCGTCGAGCCGCAGGGCCAGACCGGCGGCCCGCGCGGCGATCACCAGCTTGCGCGCCACATCCAGGCCGCCCAGATCGAGGCGCGGATCCGGCTCGGTCAGTCCAGCAGCGTGCGCGTCGACCAATGCACGCGAAAACGGCTTGCCGCTGGCTACCTGACTGGTGAGAAAGCTCATGGTGCCCGAAAGCACGCCTTCGATGCCCAGCAGGCAATCACCGGCCCGCCGGAGCCCGCGCAAGGTCTGCAGGATGGGCAAGCCGGCGCCCACCGTGGTGGCGTGACGATACCGCGGGCTGTGCAGATCAGGAGCGAACTCCAGTTCGCCGGCCGCGGCCCACTTGTTGGCGGTAATCACCTCGAACCCGTCCGCCAGCCACTCGGCGTGATGCGCAGCGACCTCGGGGCTGGCGGTGACATCCACCAGCAAGTGCCGACGGGCCGGCTGCGCGGCGATAAAGCGCGCCAGCTCGTTGACGTCGGCCACGCGGCTGCTGTCATTCAGCCGGTGGCGCCAGCTGTTGCCCGCCAGGCCAGTCGGTGACAGCACCATCCGGCGGGAGTTGCTCACGGCGTGCAGACACGCTCCCTCAGGCTGCTGCCGGGCCAGCCAGGCGAGCACGCGCGAGCCCACGTTGCCCGGTCCGATCAAGCCCAATGCCGCCGCCTGTTCCAGCGGCTGCCTGCTGGCCGGGCCGGGCCGAATCTGCGGCTGGAGTTCAAGCATGGCCTGCCAGCTCCTCGCGGCCGCGGTCGGACAGGGCCGCCAGCACGGCCACTGAATCCAGCGCAGCGCGCAGATCCTCGCGCAGGTCGTCCAGGCTTTCGAGCCCGACCGACAGGCGCAACAGGCCGCCACCGATGCCGGCGCGGCGTTGATCCTCGGCCGACATCGCGGCATGCGTCATCGTGGCCGGATGGGCCACCAGGCTTTCCACGCCCCCCAGTGACTCAGCGAGGGAAAACAGCTTCAGCCGGGAGACGCACTCGCGCGCGGCATTCGTGCCGCCCGTCAGCTCGAAGCTGATCATGGCGCCAAAGCCACGCTGCTGGCGACGAGCCAGCAGGTGGCCGGGGTCTTCGCTCAGGCCGGGATAGTGCACCCGCTCGACGGCCGGATGCCCCACCAGCAGATCGACAATACCGGCGGCGTTGTCCTGGTGCACGGCCAGGCGTGCGCCGAGCGTGCGCAGCCCGCGCAGGGTCAGCCAGGCATCGAAGCCGCCGCCGGTGACACCAATGCAGTTGGCCCACCAGGCCAGCTCATCGCCCACAGCGGCGTCGGCCGCAATCACCGCGCCGCCGACCACGTCGCTGTGGCCATTGATGTACTTGGTGGTGGAGTGCACGACGATATCCACGCCCAGCTCGATGGGCTTTTGCAGTATCGGTGACAGAAAAGTGTTGTCGGCCACCACCAGGGCATCCACAGTGTGGGCGGCGGTGGTTACGGCTTCGATATCGGTAATGCGAAGCAGCGGATTCGAAGGCGTCTCGAGCCACACCATGCGCGGCTGCCGGGCCAGCGCCTGCTCCAGCGCCGCGGGATCGCGAAAGTCGATCCACTCAAGCTGAAAGGCCCCGCGACGCGCCCAGCTGTCAAACAGGCGGAAGCTGCCGCCATAGCAGTCGATCGGAGCCAGCAACAGGTCTTGTGGCTTGAGCAGCTGCAGCACGGCAGTAATGGCCGCCATGCCGGTTGCGGTCACCACGCCGGCCTGCCCGCCCTCGAGATCGGCCAGGGCCGCGCCAAGATGCGCCCGCGTGGGGTTGCCCGAGCGACTGTAATCGAATCGCCGCGGCCGGCCGAATTCGGCGAAAGTATAATTCGAGCTGAGATGAATGGGCGGCACCACGGCCCCATATTGGGTATCCGACTCGATGCCGGTGCGCACCGCGATGGTGTCGCAGCGAGTCCATGTGCTCATTCGATTTCTCCTTTGATGATGCCCCCGATCAATGGGTTGAGCTTTGCGCCTTCCTTCAGGAACGCGTCGTGGCCATAGTCGGAGACGATTTCGTGGTAGCGGCAGCGGCTGCCGATTCCCCGGGCGAGCGCCTTCATCTGGGCGGGCGGGACCAGGGCATCGCCGCGGACGGCAATCAGATCGGCGCCACAGCGCACGGCGGCCGGATTGACCCGGTGCCGATCGAGTGATTCAGACAGACACAGGTAGCGCTCGCAGTCGAACTGGCGGCAGAACTGCTGCCCCTGGTGGGCAAAGTAGCCTTGCAGTTCGGCCAGCACGACATCTGCATCGCCGCCGGCAAACCGTTCGGCAAACAGGCTGGCCGGTCGATAGGTGGTCAACGCCAGCGCGCGCGCAATCGACAGGCCTTCGTCGATGCGTCCGCTCTTTTGCCCCAGCGTCACGATCTGGCGCTGGATCAGGCGGCGCGCTACCGCCATCGGGTGCGGCTCGTGGGCACCACTGACGGCAACCAGGTGGTTGATGCGGGCCGGGTAACGGGCGGCAAAAGCCAGCGACACCATGGCGCCATAAGAAGCACCCAGCAGCGTGCCGATGCGGGCGATGCCGAGCTCATCGAGAACCAGCGACAGCGCGGCCGCCTGCTGGGCGGTGGTGACCGCCTGTCCATCCGGCCAGTGCTGTCCCAGCCAGTCGAAAGAAACGATGCGAAAAGTTGCCGGATCGAGCGCTTGATCTGCGCCGAAGATCTTCGGCCACCAGCGGTCCACGCGCCGATCAGCGCTGATCCCTCCGAGCACGACAACCACCGGCGCGCGAGCGGGGCCCCACACGCTGTAACGGATCAGCGGCGCATGCCGGCGCCCGGCGGCATAGGGAATCGGCCGGCAAATGCGACCGTCATGACGGCCGCCGCTCCGGACGGCCCGCAGGTAACCCCGCCCGCCGTGCGCCGACCGTCGTGTGATGGATGCAGATTGCGCTGCCATGAAAACCTCCTCACTGCTTGCTCCCAAACCGGCTCGATCAAGCCTGCGGAGCGGTGGATGAGAAGGTTTCACCAGACACCCGGTCGGACCGGGGAAGGGAAACACTCATCTGCCAGTCAGATACGCGTGATCTGCCGCAGGAATTGGCACCTTGCGAATCGGAGCATCCGCTGGTTGCCCCGGCGTCAAAGGGCCTGTCCCTCAGCCGGTCTTGATGAGTCATGGAGCGTCAAACTATCAGTCGCCAAGGGCAGAGGCAACGAAGTTCTGGTTATAAGGCAAGGCTTTGCAGCTCAGCGCGATCGGGGTTGACAATTGCGATGGAGTTCGCAATAGTCACTCACAGCGCCGATTTGAGCCAGCTTGCGGGCGCTTTAAAAGTTCAGCTAAAGCGGTCGGCCGTGCCGCCTTCCTCTTTATCCTGACTTTCGTGCTGGCTCATTCGATCCGGTCGCAAAATCAGGATGCATCGATGAAACTGCAGCAACTCCGCTTCTTTCTCGCGGTCATCAAGCACGGTCTCAATATCACCGTCGCCGCCGAGCACCTCTACACCTCGCAACCCGGCGTGAGCAAGCAGATCCGCCTGCTCGAAGACGAGCTGGGCCTGAAGCTTTTCGTACGGCGCGGCAAGCGGCTCACTGCGCTTACGCCCGCCGGCGAGCAGATTGCCCGCCGGATCGAGCGAATCTTCTCGGAGGTGCGCGGCATCAAGGCCCTGGCCGGCGAAATTCGCGGCGAATCGGGCGGTACGCTGTCGCTGGGCACCACGCAAACACAGGCACGGTATGTGCTGCCACCGGTCATCGACGCCTTCCGGAAGCGTTTTCCCGACGTGGACTTTCATCTGCACCAGGGCACTTCCGAGCAGATTGGCCAGATGCTCGATGAACGCCAGATCGATTTCGCCATGCTCTCCGGCCAACCCGAAGGCTTCGGCGCCGACCGCATTCTGCCGATCTTTCAATGGGACCGGGTGGTGCTGGTGCCGCGCGACCACGAGCTGGCGCAGCGGCAAGCCCCCCTGGACCGGGCCACGCTGGCGCGCCATCCCCTGGTCACCTACCTGTTCAGCGATCGGCCCGACTCATCGCTGATGAGCTCGTTTGCGGGTGAGAACCTGACCCCTCGCATCGCCTTTACCGCCCGCGATGCCGATGTGATCAAGACCTACGTGCGCATGGGCATGGGCGTGGGCATTCTGGCCAGCATGGCGCTGGAGGAGGGCGCCGACGACGATCTCGTCGCCATCGACGCCAGCGGCCTGTTCCCGCGCCTGACGACCTGGGTCGGGTTCAATGAGGAACTGCTGCTCAAGGCCTATCACCGCGATTTCATCGGCCTTTTGGCGCCGCATATCACCCGCGACGTGCTCGACGACCTGGAACGCCAGGCGCCCGAGCTCGAGATGGATCGGCGCATCGGACGCCTGCCTCTGCCGCTCAAGTCCAGCCCCGCCGCACAGCCGCGCAGCCTGCGTGGATGCTGAGCCTGACCGGCTCCGATATCGGCTGCAAGGGTACGTGGGCGGCGGCATATAACCGGCGGTTATATTGACTTGGCGACGAAGTATTTCACCTGCTGTGGCGAACTCGCTACGCTGCCGACATCAAACCGGCTCTCACAGGCCGACAGCCGCTGACTGCTGCGGTTTGTTGCGCTCCGCGCCCGGCGCGCGCGGTCAATCGGGTGCGGCGGGGGTCGAACCGACCCGCCCCCTCGGCGGTCGAACAGAACAGAGGCGGCCGGCCCCGGTTGGGACGCGGATCGCCCGGGCGGTTCCTGAAACCTCGCATTCGGCGGCGAACGCTGCCGCCTGAGTGCTTTCATCAGCAAGGTAGACAGACATGCTTTACGACAATATCCTGCAGACCATCGGCCGCACGCCCGTCATCCGGCTCAACCGCCTGGCGCCGACGCACGTCGATTGCTACGTCAAGGCAGAATTCTTCAACCCGATGGCATCGGTCAAGGACCGCCTGGCCATCGCAATAATCGAAGCGGCTGAACGCTCCGGCGAGCTGAAGAAGGGCCAGACCGTGGTCGAGGCCACCTCAGGCAATACCGGCATTGCCCTGGCCATGGTCTGTGCCGCCAAGGGCTATCCCTTCGTGGCCGTGATGACCGAAACCTTTTCGGTGGAACGCCGCAAGATCATGCGGGCGCTGGGCGCCCGGCTGATCCTGACCCCGGCCGAAGAGCGCGGCACCGGCATGGTCGACAAGGCCGCGGAGCTGGCCCAACAACACGGCTGGTTCCTGGCCAGGCAGTTCGAGAACGAGGCCAACCCGGAATACCATCGCAACACCACCGGTCCGGAAATCCTGCGCGACTTTGCCGGCAGGCGCCTGGACTACTTCGTCTCCGGCTGGGGCACCGGCGGAACCATTACCGGAGCCGGTGAAGTGCTCAAGCTGGCGCGACCGGATCTCCGCATCATCGCCGCCGAGCCGGCCGGGGCCGCAATGATGGCCGGCAAGGAGTGGAACGCGCACAAGATCCAGGGCTGGACGCCGGACTTTCTGCCCGCTGTGCTCAAGGTCGACATCGCCGACCAAATCGTGACCATCAGCGACGAACAGGCGCGCGACACGGCGCTGGCTCTGGCCAGCAGGGAGGGCATCTTTGCAGGCATTTCGGCAGGCGCCACGGTCGCCGCCGCGCTGAAGGTGGCCGACCAGGCAGCGGACGGCGCGAGCATTCTGGCCATGCTGCCCGACACCGGCGAGCGCTATCTGTCGACCTACCTGTTCGAAGACATCCACGAAGGCTCGGACGACGACTGGCTGGCCGAACAGGGCTGAAAGATTGCGGCCCGAGCGCTGCGCAGCATGCGGGGAAAGTGCGGTGAAAAAAAAGCTCGCTTTTTTCTTCGAGCGGGCGTATAGTGCCGGACGCTGCAGAACACAGCAGTGGTCGAATCTGAAAAAGTATTCCTTTCCGTCTACCCCTCATATTCCACCATCTTGTTCTGGGAACTTCCGGGTCGTGTTGCGCCAGAGCGCTCGCGGTCGCTCGGTTTTCTCATACAGCATCATCGAGGCCGGCCATCGGGCCGTGCCTCATACATCAGATAATATTTGCAAAGGTAAAAGACATCATGTCCAGCACGACCGGAACAGTGAAGTGGTTCAATGACGCGAAGGGCTTCGGCTTTATCTCCCAGGACAATGGCGGCGCCGACGTGTTCGTGCACTTCAGCGCCCTGAGCGGCTCAGGCTTCAAGACCCTGGCCGAAGGCGCCAAGGTGAGCTTTGACGTCACCGACGGCCCGAAAGGCCCGCAGGCGGCCAACGTCGTTACCGTCTGAAGGTTTCGAACAGCCGTTCTGTCAGAAAGCCCCGCCACTGGCGGGGCTTTCTGCTTTCCGGGTCAAGCCAGGGCAGATGACCTGAACTGCCGCGTGCCTGCTCGGAGGGCGACCAGCGGATAGCTGCGCCAGTGCAGCCACTCATGACAGTAGTCGGGATGCCGCGATTGGCGCCACGGGCCACAGCGACAGAGCTGCCAACGCCTGGACGGGGCGGCCTTGCAAGCCGCCACAGCCACAGCACGAACCGCACTGCGGCGCAGCAAAAAGGCGACGCGGGCAGGCCCATGGCGAAAAGAATGGCAGATAAGCAAACGCCCGCCGTGAAGGCGGGCGTCAGTGACCGGTCGATGTTACTGACTGGTCAGACAGGTGCATCCTCAACTGCAATGCACCGCGGGTTCCCCTTCCCGAAGTCTGTCTCGGGCCGGCGCGTCTTCAGCCGGCAACAGCGTGCAGGTTCTCTTCCTGCTCCAGCTGCATCAGCCACTCGACGACGACTTCATCGGCGAGCAGGTTGTCGAATCCGTTTTCTTCACCGTGGGCGGCCAGCTCCACATCCTGATCTTGTTCAGCGGCCCAGATGTTGTCAGCCATGGTTGGCACCTTGTCTCGGTTTTTGCGTTCGGTAACTGTTATGCACTTGCCGTGCCAACTTGGCTGGTACGCCTGTTTTCGAGGCTCAATTGATGGTTTGCGAGGTCAACGAGGCTCGCAAAGTGACGCATTTCGTCCACTGGCTGACATCCAGCGTCCACTCGGGGAGACCGAATCTGGCAGACACGCCGCGGCCGCCGCCAGGATTCAGAGTGCGTTCAGCGCGCATGGAGACAATGGCGGCATGAACACACCCGTGCTGCTGCGATTTGCCGTGCTGGCGCTTGTGATCGGGCTTCTTGCCGAAGCCGGATCCGTTCTCGCCCGACCGCCGCACGGGCAGTCGGGCTGGCCACCGCCGGCGGCGCGTTTTCGTCTGGAGCATCCGCAGCATCGGCTGGCTTACTGGTACGCCAATGAGTCGATGCGCCAGTCGCGCGAGGCACGCGAAATGAACTGCGGATTCAGCGGGCAGCGCTGGGCTTCCGACTGGGAGCTGCACTATCGCTGGGGTCTTCGAACCTCGCCGCGACGCGTCTACACGCGCATTGAAGAGCGCGATCGCCACTTGAGTACCTGCCGTCGTCGCAAGCTGCGCGACTACCAGCGCGAGCCCTACCGCCGCTGGCCCTGACGGGCAGCCTTTTTCGCCAAGCTTCCTTCTTCGACCGCCCGGCTTGCGGCCACTGCGCTGTTGCGCCTTGCGCACCCTCGTGATAACGTACTAACACGTTAATACATTAGTACGCTCACACCGCCGACATGAAACAGCGCAACCCGCACATCCCACCGGCCAATCCGGCCAGCCACTCCAGCCTGTCCGAGGCGCTGCTGACCATGCGCACGCCCGCGGAAATGCGTGCCCTGCTCAAGGACCTGACCACCCCGGCCGAGCTCGAAGCCATGGTCGATCGCTGGCGCGTGGTGCGCCACCTCGACCAGGACCGGCCCTACCGGGAAATCCACGAGCGCACCGGCGTGAGCGTCACCACCGTCGGCCGCGTCGCGCGCTATCTCGAACACGGGCACGGCGGGTATCGGATGGCGCTGGAGCGAATCAAGGAAGGAGCCGGCTGACGCGGCGGAAATTTCCAAGAACCAGACATCAAGTACCAAACAAGGACCAAGGTCCAGATTTCAATTTCCAGACGATCAAGGCCCGACCGTTCGGGTCGTTGTGAATCGGAGCTCGTGTGGGAATGAGTGCCTGGAATCTGGTCATTCCAGAGACAGAGGCGCACGCAGGCGTCGACAACCAGAAAGCACATCGAACTTGAACACAGGCGACACAAAGTGAACCGAATTCAATTCGCCATCCAGAAATCCGGCCGCCTGGCCGATGCCTCGCTCAAGCTGCTCGAACGCTCGGGCCTGCACTTTGCGCGCAGCAAGGACAAACTGTTCTGGTACGGTCGCAACCTGCCGGTCGATCTGCTGCTGGTGCGCGACGACGATATTCCGCGCCTGCTCATCGAGGGCGTGTGCCAGCTCGGCATCGTCGGCGAGAACGTCGCCGAGGAGAAACTGCTGGAATACAAGCGGCTCGAGCGGCGGCACCGGTCCGGCGCCCAGTCCAGTCTCGGACTCGACCGCCTCGGTCGGCTCGGTTTCGGCCACTGCGAGCTCAAGCTGGCCGTACCCGAAGGTTCGCAGGCACGGTCCATTGCCGACCTGGCCGGCAAGCGCGTGGCGACCAGCTATCCGCGCCTGACCCGGCGCTTTCTCGACGACAACGGCGTCGAGGCCGAGATCATGAAACTCAACGGCGCCGTCGAGATCGCGCCCAGCCTGGGCACGGCCGACGCCATCGTCGACCTGGTATCGACCGGCACCACGCTGCGGGCCAACCACCTCAAGGCCATCGAACCGGTCATGGGCAGCCAGGCCGCGCTGTACCGCTGCCGGCAAGCGCTCGATAACGAAAGCGAGCGGCTGGTCGACAAGCTGCTCACCCGCATCTGCGGGGTGCAGAAGGCCGCCGAGACCAAATACGTGATGCTGCACGCCCCGCGCGAGCGCCTGACCGACATCGCCACCATCCTGCCCGGCGCCGAGGCGCCCACCATCCTGCCGCTGGAAGGTCAGACCGAGCGCGTGGCGGTGCATGCAGTCTGCACCGAACAGGTGTTCTGGGAGCACCTCGAAGAACTCAAGGCCGCCGGCGCATCGGCAGTGCTGGTGCTGCCGGTGGAGAAGATGCTGGCATGAAGATCCTGTCCTGGAACAGGCTCTCGGGTGAGGAGCGCGAACGGGTTCTGGCCCGCCCCGTGCTGGAGACCAGCGAAGAATTGCGCGCCACCGTGGCCGACATCATCACCGCCGTGCGCCGCGGCGGCGATACCGCCGTACTCGACTACGGCCTGCGCTTCGACGGTCGTTCGCCCGCCGCCCTGCTCGCCGGCGCCGACGAGCTGGCGACCGCCGGGGACGAACTCGACGATGACCTCAGGCGCGCGATCGACACCGCCATCGAAACCGTCACCCGCTTTCACCGGGCCGGGTATCCGCAGGATCTGCGGGTGGAAACCGCGCCGGGGGTGATCTGTCAGGCGCGCTGGCGCGCGCTCGATCCGGTGGGCCTGTACGTCCCCGCCGGCAGCGCGCCGCTGCCTTCGACCGCGATCATGCTCGGCGTGCCGGCCCGCCTGGCCGGCTGCCGGCGCATCGTGCTGGCCACGCCCCCGGGCGCCGACGGTCGCGCCGACGCCGCCGTGCGCCATATCGCCCACCGGCTGGGCATCGACACCGTGCTGGTCGCCGGCGGCGCCCAGGCCATCGCCGCCATGGCCTGGGGCACCCGGTCGGTGCCGAAGGTCGTGCGCGTGTTCGGCCCCGGCAACCGCTTCGTTACCGAGGCCAAGCGCCAGGCCGCGCAGGATCCAAAGGGCGCGGCCATGGATCTGCCGGCCGGGCCGTCGGAGGTAATGGTCATTGCCGACGACAGCGCCAATGCCGATCTTGTTGCCATCGACCTGCTCAGCCAGGCCGAGCACGGCCCCGACTCGCAGGTTTTTCTGGTGACCGATTCCGACCGGCTGGGGCGCGAAGTCTGCGCCTCCATCGAGCGTCTGGTTGCGCGACTTCCGCGCGCCGACACCGCCCGTCAGGCGCTGGCACAAGGCGCGATCGTGATCGTCGAGGCGCTTGCACAGGCCGTGACGGTGGCCAACGACTACGCCCCGGAACACCTGATCATCGCCACCGACAACGCGCGCGAACTGTGCGACCGCGTCGACAACGCCGGCTCGGTCTTTCTTGGCCACCACACCCCCGAAGCTCTGGGCGATTACGTTTCCGGCACCAACCACGTGCTGCCCACCGGCGGCTGGGCGCGGGCGTGTTCCGGCCTGTCGCTGACCGACTTCATGCGCCGCATGACCGTTCAGGAGGCCACGCCGGCCGGACTGAAGAATCTTGGCCCCGCGGGCGCACGGCTGGCCGCGCACGAGGGGCTGGATGCGCACCGCCTGGCGATCCAGCTTCGGCTCGAGCGCATCGGGGAGGTTTCGAAATGAGCGTCATCGATCTGGCCCGGCCCGAGATCCGGGCCCTGGCACCGTATGCCTCGGCGCGCGCGCTGGCCGACAGCGCCGGCATTCTGCTCAACGCCAACGAAAACCCGTGGCCGCCCGCGGGCGATCAGGGCCTGGCGCTCAATCGCTATCCCGAGCCGCAGCCGGCATCGTTGCGCAAGAAGCTCGCCGCCCACTACGGGGTGGCCGAAGCCAGCCTTCTGCTCACCCGCGGCAGCGACGAGGGCATCGACCTGCTCACGCGCGCCTTCGTTCGGCCCGGCATCGACCGCGTGATGACCTGCCCGCCGTGTTTCGGCATGTACGCGCTGGCAGCTTCCATCCAGGGCGCCAAGCTGACCGAGGTGCCGCTGCGCGAGGCAGGCACCGGGTTCGCGCTCGATCTCGAAGCGCTCGCCGCCGAAACGCCCAGGCTGCTGTTTTTATGCTCGCCCAACAACCCCACCGGCGACGGCCTGGCGACCGAAACCGTGCTTGGCCTGGCCCGCCGGCATGCCGGGGACGGGCTGGTGGTGCTCGACGAGGCCTATATCGAATTCTCCGAGCGCCAGTCGCTGGCTTCCAGAGTGGCGCAGCAGCCCAACCTGGTGGTGCTGCGCACTCTGTCGAAGGCTTTCGGCCTGGCCGGCTGCCGGCTCGGCGCGCTGATTGCCCACGCCGAGGTGATCGAGCTGCTTGGGCGCATCATCCCGCCCTATCCGCTGCCCACGCCGTCGATCGCCGCCGCCGAAGCCGCGCTGGCGCCCGAGGCCGTGATCGCCCGGCGCGAGCAGCTCGATCTGCTGATGGACGACAAGCGACGGGTGGTCGCCGCGCTTCGATCCCATCCGGCTGTCGATCGGGTGTGGCCCGGCGAGGCCAACTTCGTGCTCGCCCGCGCCGCCAGCGGCCCCGAGCTTGTGCGCGCGGCCGCGAACGCGGGCATCCGCCTGCGCGACCAGTCCGCCCAGCCGGGGCTTTCCGACTGCCTGCGCATCACCCTGGGCACGCCCGAAGAAAACACCGCCTTGATCGAATTCCTGCAGGACTGGACCCCATGAAAAAGATGCTTTTCATCGACCGCGACGGCTGCCTGATCGAAGAGCCCGAAGACGAGCAGGTCGATTCATTCGAGAAGTTCCGCCTGATGCCGGGCGTGATTCCGGCGCTGCTCGAACTCAGGGCCGCCGGCTTCCACTTCGTGATGGTCAGCAACCAGGACGGTCTGGGCACGAGTGCCTTCCCCGAAACCGACTTTCTCGGGCCGCAGAAACTGCTGCTGCAGATTCTCGAATCCCAGGGCATTGCATTCGACGCCGTTCACATCGACCCGACCCGGCCCGAAGACAACGCGCCCACGCGCAAGCCCGGCGTCGGCATGCTGCTCGACTACCTGCGCGATCCCGAACTCGACCGCCGCCGCTCGGCGGTCATCGGCGACCGCGAAACCGACCTCGAGCTCGCCGAAAACATGGGCCTGCGCGGGCTGCGCATCGGCCACAACGATCTCGACTGGCCCGGCATCGCCCGCGAGCTGCTGGCCACCGCACGCATCGGCGAGCTTGGCCGCACCACGCGCGAGACCGACATCAAGATCCGGGTGGACCTGGACGCCACCGCGCCGATCAAGATCGACACCGGCATCGCCTTCTTTGATCACATGCTCGAGCAGATCGCCGCTCACGGCGGTTTTGCGCTACAGCTCGACTGCAAGGGCGATCTGGAAGTCGACGACCACCACAGCGTCGAGGACTGCGCGCTGGCGCTCGGTGCCGCCCTGGACCAGGCCCTGGGCGATCGCAGCGGCATCGGCCGCTACGGTTTTGTGCTGCCCATGGACGAGTCTCTGGCGCAGGTGGCCATCGATCTGTCCGGCCGCCCGGCAATCGTGTTCGATGCCGACTTCCCGCGCGAATCCATCGGCGGCCTGCACACCGAAATGGTGGAACACTTCTTCGCCTCGCTGGCGCAGTCGCTGCGGGCGGCGGTGCACGTCAGCGTCACCGGCGAGAACACCCATCACATGATCGAGGCCTGCTTCAAGGGTGTCGGGAGGGCGCTGCGCCCGGCTCTGGCGCGATCCTCTCAGGGCATGCCATCGACCAAGGGCGTGCTTTGATGAGAGTGAATTCGAAATTCGAAGCGGCCACATGACCATCGCCATCATCAACTCCGGCGGCGCCAACCTCGGCTCGGTTCGCCACGCGCTGGGCCGGCTCGGGGTCGAGTCGGTATTGACGCAGGACGCCGATACCATCCGCTCGGCCGACCGGGTGATCCTGCCCGGCGTCGGCGCGGCGGCTTCGGGCATGCACGCGCTGCGCGAGGCCGGTCTGGTGGCAGTCATGCGAGAGCTTCGCCAGCCGGTGCTCGGCATCTGCCTGGGGCTGCAGTTGCTCTACGAATTTTCCGAGGAGGGCGACGTCGACTGCCTCGGCCTGATGCCGGGCCGCGTGCGCAGGCTGCACGGCGGCGAGGATCTGCGGCTGCCGCATATGGGCTGGAACCGCCTCGAGTGGCTGGCCGACGACCCGCTCGCCTGCGGGCTTGACGGCAGCGAATGGTTCTACTTCGTGCACGGCTTTGCCGCCCCGGCCGTTCGCGCCGTGGCGGTGAGTGAACACGGCCAGCGCTTCGCCGCCGTGGTGCGCCACAACAACGTGGTCGCCTGCCAGTTCCACCCCGAAAAGTCCTCAGGTGCCGGTGCCCGAGTCCTTGGGAATTTTCTCGAGAGCTGAAAAAACCCTTTGGAACCACGTAAGACACGGAACGACACGGAAAATGAACGAACCAGCTCACAAAAGACTGGAAGCAGACAAAATATCGACTTCGCTCGAGTCATTCACGCATGGTTTGGCTGCCGTGCCTTCCGTGGTTGCGGTATTTGCCTTCTTTGGAGATGACTCATGCAATTGATACCCGCCATTGACCTCAGAGGCGGGCGCGTAGTGCGGCTGCAGCAAGGCGACTACGCGCGCGAGACGCGCTACGACGACGATCCGCTCGTGCTGGCAAAGCGCTATGCCGACGCCGGTGCGGGCCTGATTCACATCGTCGACCTCGACAGCGCGCGCTCGGGCGGCGAGACCAACCTCGCCGCCATCGAGCGCGTGTGCAACGAGGTCGACGCCGACATCCAGACCGGCGGCGGCGTGCGCTCGCACGAGGATTTCCGCCGCCGCATCGACGCCGGCGCGGCGCGCGTGGTGATCGGCAGCCTGTGCGTGCGCGAGCCCGAGTCGGTCATGGCCTGGCTGGCCGGCGCCGACGGCCAGCGCATCGTCGCCGGTCTGGACGTCGTCGACAGCGACGGCGAATGGATGCCGCAGGCGGCCGGCTGGACGGAACCGGGCAAGATCGATCTGTTCACTCTGCTCGAGCGCCTGTTGCAGGCCGGCCTGGTTCATCTGCTGTGCACCGATATCGAGCGCGACGGCATGTTCGCAGGGCCTTCTCTTGCGCTCTATCGCTCGATCTGTCAGCGCTTTCCGTCACTCGACGTGCAGGCCTCTGGCGGCATCGGATCGGCCCAGGACCTGGCGGAGGTCGCGCCCGCCGGTGTGGCCGGCTGTATCGTGGGTCGGGCCCTGCTGGAGAACCGCGTGGCGCTGAGCGAGGTAAGCAAATGGTCGCGGTAAGGCTGATTCCCTGTCTGGACGTGCGCGACGGGCGCGTGGTCAAGGGCGTGCGCTTTCGCAACCACCGCGACGTGGGCGACATCGTCGAGCTGGCTGGCCGCTATCGCGACGCCGGCGCCGACGAGCTGGTGTTCTACGACATTGCCGCCAGCCCGCAGCGGCGCAGCGTCGACACCGCCTGGATCGAGCGCGTGGCCGAAACCCTCGATATTCCCTTCTGCGTGGCCGGCGGCATTCGCGACGTGGCCACCGCGCGTGCGGTACTGCACGCCGGCGCCGACAAGGTTTCGGTCAACTCACCGGCGCTCGAGCGCCCGGCGCTGATCGGCGAGCTGGCCGACGCCTTCGGCTCGCAGTGCGTCGTTGCCGGCATCGACTCACTGCGCGAAAACGGGCGCTTGCGGGTGCGCCAGTACACCGGCGACCCCGACCACATGGTCGACCCGCGGCGCGACACCCTGAGCTGGGTCGAAGAGGTCCAGCGCCTCGGCGCCGGCGAGATCGTGCTCAACTGCATGGACGCCGACGGCGTGCGCGACGGCTACGACATCGAGCAGCTTCAGGCCGTGCGCCGGATCTGCCGCGTGCCTCTGATCGCCTCCGGCGGCGCCGGCCGGCGCGAGCACTTCCTGGCCGCCTTCGCCGACGCCGATGTCGACGGCGCCCTGGCCGCCAGCGTCTTCCACTCCGGCCGGATCGCCATCCCCGATCTCAAGACCTGGCTGCGCGAACGCGGCATTTCGGTCCGGTCTTGAGTTCCGGGAAGCGCAGACTTCGCAGATTCAAGAAAATCAGAACCTTGTAACCACGGCAAACACGAAATGACACGGAAGAAAGAGTCTTTGGCCGCGCATTCAAGGTTTGCTTTCCGCGTATTGCCGTATCTTCCGTAGTTTTAAAAAACGCTGGACTCTGAATGAACGTACAACTCGACTGGAACAAGGGCGGCGGGCTGCTGCCGGCAATCGTGCAGGACGCCGATGACGGGCGCGTATTGATGCTCGGCTACATGAACGCCGAGGCACTGGAGGCGACCCGGCAATCGGGCCGCGTGACCTTCTTCTCGCGCAGCAAGCAGCGGCTGTGGACCAAGGGTGAGACCTCGGGCCACCATCTCGAACTGGTCGACCTGCTGCCCGACTGCGACCGCGACACCCTGCTGGTGCTCGCCCGCCCCGCCGGGCCGGCCTGCCACACCGGCGCCGATACCTGCTTTGGCGACACACACATTCCCCGCGTCGGGTTCCTGGCAAGCCTCGAGCGCACCATCGCCGAGCGCGCCGGAGCGGATCCGAAGGAAAGCTATACCGCCCGGCTGCTCGCCGAAGGCAGCCAGCGCTGCGCCCAGAAAGTAGGGGAAGAAGGCGTGGAAGTGGCGCTCGCCGCGAGCGCCGGCGAGCGCGATGAGCTGGCCGCGGAAGCCGCCGATCTGCTCTATCACCTGCTGGTCTGTCTCCGATCGGCCGATACCGATCTGGAGTCAGTTGCCAATATTCTGTTCAGGCGACACAGGCGCTGAATCGGGCGCCGGGATCAAAGCTGGGAAAGAAGTCGATCTCTTCCTCCTTCTCCTCCCCGGCCAGCTCGGGCCGGCCGAAGAAGTAGCCCTGAAACCGCGAGACACCGGCCTGGCGCAGCCAGTCCACTTCCGCCTGTGACTCGACGCCGGCAGCGATCGGCTCGATCCCCAGTGCCCGGCAGCTGGCCAGGATGCCCAGCACGATGGCCTGTCGGCGCAGACTGGCATCGACACCGGCAATCAGTTCGCGGTCGAGCTTGACGAATTCCGGACGCAGCACCGCCAGGCGCTTGAGGCCGGCCTCTCCCGTACCGAAACTGTCGGCGGCAACGCGAAAGCCGTAGCTGTTGGCGCGAGCACGCACCCGCGCGAGCTGGCGCGGATTGCCCAGGCGCTCGAGCGAGCTGAACTCGAGCACGATCCGGGCGGCCTGCAGGCCGCTGGCGCGCACCGCGGCCGCGGTCGACGCCAGCGCCGGTTCAAGATTGTCCGGGTCGATTTCGGTGCAGTTGATGTGGAGATCCCCGGCAAGGTCTCGACGACCCGCCTCGCGGATGGCGCCCAGGCGGCAGGCCTGGTCGAAATAGAAGCGGTTCTCCGGGCGCACCGACGCAATGATCTGGGCAGGCGACTCGCCGGAGCAGCCGCGCACCAGCGCTTCGTGACCGACCGTCCTGCCGCTCGCTTCGTCCACCAGGGGCTGAAACGCAAAACGGATGCCGACGTCGAGGACGGCCAGATAGTCCTCCAGCCGGGCGCTGAGATCGTGATGGTTGTGAGTCGCGGTCATGGTCATTCCCCTTTTGCTCTTGTGTGTTTTGCCAACGTTCCTTTCCTGAAGAAAGGTTTGCAAACCACATGCCAACTCATGACTCCCCCTTGCCGACGCGGCCCTTTCTGGCGCCAAAGCGTGAATGGAATCACGGGCTTTCGGCACGGACCGGAACCACGCCGCGATCACGAATGCCCTTTTGTGGCGCCGCGTTGCCCTAATGCGTCAGGCTCAGCCAAGCCGCTCGATCAGATTCCGCCGCCGCGCCAGCCGCGCCCAGGAGCGGCCGCAGACAAACCAGCACAGAAAGGCGGCCTCGCGCAGACTGGTGGCAAAGTTGCCGGGGGTAGGCTGCCAGCGGGGCTCCGCCGGCACCGGCAGCGCCGCGATGCCCAGATGCCGCGCATATGCCATGGCGCGGGCCAGGTGAAAGCGACTGGTGACAACGCCCACGCGCGAGCGCGCGGGCAGCATGGATCGCGCGTGGCGCAGGTTTTCGAAGGTGTCGGTCGACAGCTCCTCGAGCTGAACCCGCCCCGAGGCCAGGCCGTGGCGTTGAGCCAGCCATTGCCGGCCGGCCGCCGCCTCGGAGGGCCGGCCGCCGCCGGCCAGCAGCAGGCACAGTTGCGGATTCTGCTCGGCCAGGGCCGCGGCCCGCGCAAGGCGCGCGCGATAGATCGGCGACGGCTGCCCTGATGCCTCCAGCAGGTGACCGCAGACAACCAGCCAGTCAAGCTCGCCGGGGCACGCCCGTGCCCGCGCGGTGGCGAGCACCCGCAGCCAGGTGACGACCAGCACCAGCCCGCCGGTGGCCAGAAGCGCCAGGGCGGTGATCACAAGGGACTCGCGCAGGCCCGGGTCGGCCAGCGCGCGGCGCAGTGTCAGGGTCGAGACGGTAGACATGAGCAAAGAGGTGCAGATCGGCTCGCCGGGTGCTCATGATAGGCCGCCCAGCGCCCGGCTGGCGAACGGATTGCGAGCACCCGCCGGCGTGCCTATACTGGCGCACCTTTCCAGTAACCCGCGCTGCGCCGGGGCTGCACGAATCGCATGAACGATCTGCACATTACCGCCATGACGCTGAGCTGCGCGGCCGGATCCGGCCTTGATGCCCTGCGCCGGGCCCTGCGCGAGGGGCGCAGCGGCCTGCGCCGCAACGACTATCCGAACTGCGAACTCGATACCTGGATCGGCCGCGTCGAAGGCGTCGAGAGCGTCTCGCTTGACCGCGACCTGGCGGCCTTCCAGTGCCGCAACAACCAGCTCGCCAGCCTGGCCCTGGATCAGGACGGCTTTCGCGACCAGGCCGCGGCCCTGCTCAATCGGCACCGGCCCGAACGCATCGCCTGCGTGATCGGCACCTCCACGGCCGGCATCAGCAGCACCGAGCTGGCCTTCCGCGATCTCGACGAGGCCGGGGAGTTTCGCCCCGAACACGTCATGCCCCGGGTGCACACGCCGCACACCTCGGCGGCCTTCGTAGCCGCCGCGCTGGGCCTGGACGGCCCGATCCAGACCGTCTCGACGGCATGCTCGTCGTCGGCCAAGGTCTTTGCCACCGCCGCGCGGCTGATCGCGGCAGGGCTTGCGGATGCGGCCGTGGTCGGCGGCGTCGACAGCCTGTGTCTGTCGGTGCTCTACGGCTTCCATTCGCTGGAGCTGGTCTCGAGCGAGCCCTGTCGCCCTTTCGATCGCTCGCGCAACGGCCTGAACCTCGGCGAGGCGGCGGGTTTCGCCATCGTCGAGCGCAACCCGAAGACCTCGCTGGGCCGGCTGCTGGGCTGGGGCGAAACCTCCGATGCCCACCACATGGCCTCGCCGCACCCGGAGGGCGAAGGCGCCATCACCGCCATGCGCCAGGCGCTCGAGCGCGCCGGGCTGGCGCCCGGGGCCATCGGCTACGTCAACTGTCACGGCACCGCCACGCCGATGAACGACCGGATCGAAGCGGCCGCGCTGGCGACCGTTTTCGGCCAGCCGCCGCCGGCCGGCTCCACCAAGGCCTGGACCGGCCACACCCTGGGCGCGGCCGGCATTACCGAAACGGTCATCAGCCTGCTGGCACTCGGCGACGGCTTTCTGCCGGCCAGCCTCAACTGCAGCGATCCGGAACCGGCCGCCGCGGACTTCATTCTGCGCGCGGGCTGCCAGGCCGAAATCGAAGCGGTGATGACCAACTCCTTCGGCTTCGGCGGGTCGAACTGCACGCTGGTCATGGGGGCGGCATGAGCACGAAAGTTGCGATTCTCGGCTGCGGACTCAGCGCCCCGGGGCTGCCCGACGTCGACGCGCTCTCGCGCGTGCTCGCCGGTGGCGAACTGGGCGATGAAAAACCCGGCAGCGCGAGCATTTCCCTGCTCTCGCCGCGCGAGCGACGACGCTGCCCCGAGACCGTGCGCCTGTCGATGGCTGCCGCCGAGCAGGCCTGTCGCGCGGCCGGCATCGAGGCTTCGCGGCCCGACGCCGTGTTCAGCTCCGGCATGGGGGATCTGGCCATCAGCGACTACATGTGCCGCACCCTGGCCGACACGCCCGAGCTGCTCTCGCCGATGCGCTTTCACAACTCGGTACACAACGCCGCGGCCGGCTACTGGTCGATCGGTGCCGGCGTACGCGGCGACGTGACCGCGCTCAGCGGCGGCGCCGACAGCCTCGTCGCCGGCCTGATCGAGACGGTCGCCCGGGTCACGGCCGACGGCCGGGCAGTGCTGCTGGTGGCCTACGATGCGGTCGCCGAGGCCCCCATGCGCGTGGTGTGGCCGGCCCGCCATCCCTTTGCCTGCGCTTTCATGCTGGGCCCGGTCGAGCGCGGCCGACCCGCCGTCGCGATCAGGGCCGAAAGCGGGCTGCGTCACGACGAGGGCGCCACGCTGCCCGGCGCTCTGGCCGAACGCGCCGCCGACAATCCGGCCGCCCGCGGGCTTCATCTGCTCGCCCTGGCACTGGGCCATCAGCGCAGCAGGCTGCGGCTGGGAGCACAGCAGGGCCCGGGCCTGGTGATCGAGCCGGCGGCATGACAACCGCCGCCCTGATTCCCGCCCACAACGAGATCCGAACGATTCGCCCGCTTGTCGAGGCCGTGCTCGGACAGGTCGATACCGTGATCGTGGTCGACGACGGCTCCAGCGACGGCACC
Organism: Wenzhouxiangella sp. YN1; assembly: GCF_056324145.1. Lineage (NCBI taxonomy): Bacteria > Pseudomonadati > Pseudomonadota > Gammaproteobacteria > Chromatiales > Wenzhouxiangellaceae > Wenzhouxiangella > Wenzhouxiangella sp. YN1. The sequence continues at coordinate 31,819 of NZ_JBJNIO010000147.1, read as the reverse complement.
GGTCAAGCCATCGGCGATCTCGATATCCGCCTGATCCGCCACGCCAGCCCCGGCGGCAAGGCCGCCGCGCTGGCAGCGGGCTTTGCCGCCGCGCTCGAGGCCGGGGCGATACGCGTGGTCACGCTCGACGGCGACGGCCAGCACGACCCTGACGAGCTGGCGCGCCTGCTGGCCGCCGCCGATGACCATCCCGATCATCTTGTCGTCGGCGCCCGCCTGCGCCAGCGTCACCGCCAGCCGGGCATCCGGCGATTTGCCAACCGCTTTGCCGATTTCTGGATCGGTTGGGCCAGCGGCCAGCGCCTGCCCGACAGCCAGAGCGGCTACCGCGTTTACCCCCGCGGCCTGATCGAAGGGGTTCGACCCTCGACCGCCCGCCGGCACGGCTTCGTCTACGAAACCGCCATGCTCATCGACGGCGCGCGCGCCGGCTTTCCGGCGCTGGCCGTGCCCATCGACAGCATCTATCACGATGATGCCCGCGCCAGCCATTTCCGCCCCGGCCGTGACGTGTGGGAAATCTTGCGGTTCGTGGCCCGGCGCATTCTGCTCTGCGGCTGCTACCCTCAGGGCCTGTGGCGCATGGTCACGCGCCCGGCGCGCTTTGCCGAACCGACGCGCGAGCTGCAGCCTCACTGACCCCGACGTCCGACCGCGCCCGGATGAATCCGGTGCTCTTCGTAAACCTCGCGGTTGTGGAACGGCATGTCGGCGACCTCGGCGGAGCCGATGCCGAGCTCGTCGTCGACGCGCCTGAGACTGCGGATCATCTCGCGCCGGTCGGCAGCCTTGACGTGGCGGCGCTTGAGCCCGGACAGCAGCTGCCGACGTTCGTGCTCGAGCGCAAGCCGATCGCGCCTTGAAAGCCGCACAGACGCGGCCCTGCCAGCCGCCTCGGCGGCCGTCGTTCGCGTCTCCCGGCTGGTCGATCGCGCCGGCGCTGATGGGAGACGATGGCCCTGGTGCGGACTCGCGTCGACCCGGCTGGGCGGCCCGATATCAGAGCGGCAGGGCAGATCGGAAAACATCACTGCGCCGTCCGACGACCTGCAGCGATAGACCGACTGAGCCGGCACGCCCTGCCAGCACGCGCACAGGGCCAGTGCGGTCACGGCGATCCATCTCGTGTTCATGTTTCCTCCGGCGCATGGATGCCAGGTCAAGAATCGTCGATGATCGTCGATGACCGCAGCTGCCGTAATCGGGGTTCGGCGCGGCCGGGTGTGCGACAACCGCGACGCATCCCGTGAGAGCATGTCGACTCGCAACCGCTATACTTTCGCGATGCACGCGACCGCGAACGCCATTCCCGGCACCACCGACGTCGCCATTCTCGGCGGCGGGCTGGCCGGCCTCACCCTGGCGCTGCAGCTCAAGCAGGCACGGCCAAAGCTGTGCGTGACCGTCATCGAGCGCAACCGTCACCCCGTGCCGGAGGCGGCGCACAAGGTCGGCGAATCGACCGTCGAGATCGCCGCCGACTATTTCGCCAACGTGCTCGGTCTCAAAAATCACATCGAGCGCGAGCAGCTGCGCAAATACGGACTGCGCTTCTTCTTTCACGCCGGCGACCACAACGACCTGGCCAATGCCGCCGAGCTGGGCGCGGCGCGCCTGCTGACCGTGCCCAGCTATCAGCTGGACCGCGGCATTTTCGAGAACCACCTGGGCGAGCGCGCCCGCGAGCTCGGCGTGACCTTCATCGACGGCGCGCGCGTGAGAACCACCGCGCTGGCGGGTGACGCCAGGCCGCACCGAGTTCACCTCGAGCGCGACGGCGAGACCTTCGCGATCGAGTCGCGCTGGGTGATCGATGCCATGAGCCGGGCCTCGCAGCTGCGCCGTAGACTCGACCTGGTCGAGGACAACGGCCACCACTGCTCGGCGGTATGGTTTCGCATCAACCGGCCGATCGATCCTGACGAGTGGAGCGCGAATGCCGACTGGCGAGCCCGCTGCAGCGAGCTGCCACGCCGGCTGTCGACCAACCATCTCATGGGCAAGGGCTACTGGGTGTGGCTCATACCCCTGGCCTCGGGCTCGACCAGCGTGGGCATCGTCTTCGACAACGCCCTGCATGATTTCGGCGCCCTGAAGTCCTTCGACGGCGCCATGGCGTGGCTGGCCGAGCACCAGCCACGCTGTCACCGGGCGCTTGCCGAAGCGCTGGAGAGCGCCGGCGGCAGGCTGCAGGATTATCGTTATCTGCGCCATTTCTCGCACGGCGCGCGTGCGGTCTATTCGGGCCAGCGCTGGGCTCTGACCGGCGAGGCCGGGGTGTTTCTCGATCCCTTCTACTCGCCCGGCAGCGACTTCATCGCCATCTCCAACACCTTCGTCACCGACCTGGTGCTGCGCGAGATGGCCGGCGAGGGCATCGCCCGGCGGGCGACGCGCCATGAGCGCACCTATCTGAGCTTCTACGCATCGTCGCTGGCGCTCTATCGCGACCAGTACCCCCTGTTCGGCCACTTTCGCGCGATGAGCGCCAAGACCGTGTGGGACTACGCCTATTACTGGGGCGTACTGGCGCTGCTGTTCTTTGCCCGCCGCACCACCGACATGCCCTTCATCGCCCGTCACGGGGTCGCGCTCGAGCGGCTGCGCGCCGTCAACGTCGAGATTCAGACGATGTTCCGCCGCTGGGCCGAGCTCGAGCCCGACCATCGGGCCGCGGGCGTACTGGTCGATCAGTCGGCCTCGCCGCTGCTGGCCCGCCTCAATCGGGAGCTCACCGAGGTGGCTGGCGAGCCGGAAGAGGCACAAAGCGCGCGTCTTTGCGCCAACGCCGAACTACTGCACGCGCTGGCACTGCAGCTGTGCGCCATCGCACCGGTGGGCGCGCGCGATCGGCTGCAGTCGGCGGACGCGGCCCTGGTGGTCGACGAAAACCTTCTCGCCGGCCTGCCGCCCGCCCTGACCGAGCCGCCCGGGTCGGCCGCCGCCTGAGCTGCCGTCAGACCCGGCTGACCGCCTCGATCTCGACGAGCAGATCCGAGCGGCACACGTCGCCACGCAGGCCGGCCAGGCGCGCACGGGGCCAGCGCTCGCGCAGGCGCCGCTCGACAGCCGGCCAGTCACCGGCATGGCGCACGTAGACCCGCAGCAGGCTGTCCCGGTCGAATTCCGCCAGGCCGGGGCGATCGAGCTTCTCGGCCGACTCCGCCATCAGCGCTTCGAGATTGCGGATGATTTCCTCCAGCTGGGCGTCAACATCCTCTTGATGCAGGCTGCGATGCCCGACCACGCTGGCTGTTCCCGAAATCATCAGCAGCGCCTGGCCATCCAGCCCGGCGATTGCGGTAGCCCGCGCGAAAGAAGGGCTGCGCGGCCCATAGCGGCGCGGATACCGATAGGCGCTGACCTGCCGCGGGTTTTCTATGTTGATACCCGGCTCGGGCGCGCACAGCAGATAGATTCTGAGGCAGGGCTCATCGCTGCCGATCGCCGTGCCGGCGCACAGCTCGGCGTCGCCATAACCGGCCTTCTGCAGCGCTGCGGCCCGGCCCAGACAAAAGCGCCGATAGCGCTCCTCATCGCCGTCACCGGCATTGATCGCCGGCAAATAGTTCCAGGCCCGCAGCAGCTGCCGGCGGCCGTTTGCGGCAGCAACCGACAGCAGCTCATCGTAGGCTGCTTCCACGGCCCGCGCCGGGTCGGAGGCCGGATCTTCGGGCCACTCCAGCGACAGAAACAACAGCTCGCCGGCACGTCGCCAGCTGACTTCTCCCGTGCGCCCGGCGCGGACGTCATCGTCCACGCGCCAGCACTCATCGGCCAGATCACCGCCAAGCCACAACAGTCCACAGCCGGCCGCACCGGGCCGGGCGCTTGCCAGCGCGAACTCGAACAGGGCCGAGGCGTCCCGGGCGGCTGCGGGTTGCGCGCTCAGACCGCCGGGCAGGGCGGCGCAAGCGATCTCATGAGACATGATCTGGCTCCGAAAGCACAACTGAAGGCACTGCCAGGCGGCAGGTATGAAAAGCGTCTTGCGTATTATAATGGCGCGGGAGCACTCGGCAGCACGCCGTTCAGGATTCCGCTTGTTCAATCAGAAACAAACCGGACGGGCCGACTGCCAGCGCCGTCGCCTTGACCGGAGGGAGCAGACATGAACACACCGCAGTCGCCGCAAGAGCGTGAACTGGCCGAGTTGCTCGTCAGCTCGCTCAACCTCGAAGATCTCTCGCCGCAGGAGATCGAACCCGAAAAACAGCTCTTTGGCGGTGAGTACGGGCTCGACTCCATCGACGCGCTGGAGCTGGCCGTGGCTGTTTCCAGGCATTATGGGGTTCAGCTCAAAGCCGATGACGAACGCAATCGCCATGCCTTTGCCAACCTGCGCGCGCTCAACCAACACATTCAGTCCCTGCGCGAGCAGGCCTGAAGCAGCGGCGGAGCATCCGGCCATGCCCCGCTGGCGCCTTGCCGCTCTCGCGCTCTACCCGCTGCTGGTCTATCTGTCGCTGTATCTTGGCCGGCCCGGGCTGCGATCGCTGTGCCTGCCCCTGCTGGCGCTGCTGTTCTTGCCGCTGCTGCCCGGCCGGGCCGGGCGCCTGCTGTTGATGAGTGCGGCCGTCGCCCTGGCGGCGCTGGCCGTTCTGGTGCCTTCTCTGGCGCTGTGGCCACCGAGCCTGATCTTCACCATGGTGGGGCTGTGGTTCGCCACCACGCTGCGTCATGGCTGCACGCCGGTCATCGAACGATTCGCGCGCCTGGTGCACGCCGGTAACGGTACCGAGGCACCGGCGCATGCCGAAAGCTGGCTGCGCGGATGGACGCTTGCGTGGGCGCTGATCCTGACCGCCATCGGCAGCGTGGCCCTGTGGCTGGCCGCCGCCGACCGCGCCCAGGCCTGGCTGATCTGGATGGTGGTCGCCGCGCCGGTCATCATGCTGGCAACGCTGTGGGCCGAGCTGCTGCTGCGTCGCCGGGCATTCCCCGACGACGAACACCCCGGCCTGATCCGCTTTCTGCTGGACGTTGTGCGCATTCAGCCGCATCATTTCGCCCGATGACATCACTCCCTCTGGCTACGCGACCGCTCGACGCGACGATCATGCTGCACGACAGCCAGCGCGTCAGCCTGGCCGCCTTTCTCGGGCGCGCCAACGCGCTGGCGGCCCGCCTGCCGCCGGGCGCTCCGGTCATCAATCTGTGCCGGGATCGCCACGCCTTCAGCGTTACCTTTGCCGCCACCCTGCTGGCCGGCGGCTGCAACCTGTTGCCGGCCAATCGGCTCAAGGCCACCGTGGACGATCTGACCGCGACCTTCACCGAAGCCGTGGTCGTCTCCGATCAGGCGCTTGCCGGCTTCTCGGGCGCCACCGTCGATCCTGCAGACAGCCTTGCCTGCGACCAGCTCGCCGCCAGCATTCCGCGGGTTGACGCCGAACAGCTGGCCGCGGTGGTGTTCACTTCCGGCAGCACCGGCGAGGCGTCACGCATCGGCAAGCCCTGGCGCACGCTGCATGCAAGCAGCGACATCAATGCCGACGAGCTCGATCCGCCGCACGCGGCCCAGCTGGTTGCCACCGTGCCGCCGCAGCATATGTGGGGGCTGGAAACTTCGGTCTTGCTGCCCTGGTTCCGGGCGGTCTCGGTGTCATCGTCACAGCCTTTTTTCGTCGCCGACATCGTGCGCAGGCTCGAAGAGCTCGATGGCCCACGGGCGCTGGTCTCTACCCCCGTGCACCTGCGCGCGCTGATCGAGTCGGGGATCGCACTGCCACCACTCGAGCGCGTCTATTCGGCCACCGCGCCGCTGAGCCGCGCGCTGGCACGGGCCGTCGAGCGCGCCAGCGGCGCGCGCGTGGTGGAAATCTATGGCTGCTCGGAAACCGGCTGCCTGGCACGGCGAGAAAGCGCCCGCAGCGATGACTGGCAGCTGTTCAGCGCATTCGAGCTGAACCAGCAGGGCGAGCACCACCTGGCGCGCGCCGAACACCTGCCCGGGCCAGTCAGGCTGCTGGATCATCTGCTGCCCCGCGAGCACAAGCGTTTTCGCCTGCTGGGCCGCCACAGCGACCTGATCAACATTGCCGGCAAGCGCGCCTCGCTGGCAGAGCTGACCACCACGCTGCTGGATGTGCCCGGCGTTATCGACGGCGTGATCTTTCAGCCGCCCGAAACCGAAGAAGGCCCGGCCCGCCGGCTCGCCGCCCTGGTCGTGGCGCCGACGCTGTCGGCAACCGACATCCGGCGCGCGCTCCTGGGGCGCATTGACCCCGCCTTCATGCCGCGTCCACTCAGGCTGGTCGAGCGTCTGCCGCGCGCCGAGACTGGCAAGCTCCCGCGCCAGTCCCTGCTGCAGCTGTTTTCGCAAACGCTGAGGAAAGCCGGATGAATCCCGTTGATATCATCTGCCGGATACCCGCCGATCACCCGGCGCTCGACGGGCACTTTCCCGGCAACCCGATCGTGCCCGGCGTTGTGCTGCTGGAGCTGGTGCAGCGCCAGGCCTGCGCCCTGGCCGGCTTTCACGACGGCCCGGTACGCTGGCAACGCGTCAAGTTCCTGCGCCCGGTCCGGCCCGAGCAGCCCATCCGGCTGCACATCGAGGGCACGGCCGATCAGTTCTCCTTCAGCATTCGCGGCGATGACGGCCAGCCCGTGGCCCGCGGCCAGTGTCGTCATGCCGCACTGGCGTGAACGCCCCGAAGGCGGCAACCGCCTGGCGCTGGCGATCATTCGCTGGCTCATTCTGCATGTCGGGCGCGGTGTCGCGCAGGTGTGCCTGTGGCCCACGACGCTGTACTTCTTTCTGGTCAGAGGGCCTGAGCGGCGCGCCTCCCGCGACTGGCTCAAACGCGTAAACGCACCCCGCCAGGGCCACGCCGGCGTTCTCATCCACATCTATACCTTTGCCGTGACCATTGTCGACCGCGTGCTGCTGCTGGCCGGCCGCGGCGACCGCCTCGACGTCCGCGCCGAAGGCACGGAGGCACTGCACGAGCTGCTCCGAAAGGGCCGCGGCTGCATGCTGCTGGGCTCGCACCTGGGCAGTTTCGAGGCGGTACGCGTGTTCAGCCGCCAGGCGCCGGCAGAACATCGCCGACTGAAAGTAGTGATGGATCGGGCCCAGAATTCGCTCATCACGCGCATGCTCGAAGAAATCTCGCCGGACATCCGTGACACCGTCATCGACGCCGGCCAGCCGGGCCCGGCCATCGTGCTCCAGGCCGGCGGCGTCATGGAAGCCGGGGGCATGGTCGCGATGCTGGCCGACCGCACCCGCGCCGGCGAGGCTGCCGTGACGGTATCCTTTCTGGGCGAGGATGTGCGCATGCCGGCCGCTCCGGTAGCCATCGCCCAGGCGCTGGAGGTGCCGGTGGTGATGGTGTTCGGGCTCTATGCCGGCCGCGGGCGCTACCGGCTGATATTCGAAACCCTTCAGGACGGGCAGGGGCGGCCGGCCGATCGTGATCAGCGGCGGGCCATGCTCAACGAGCGCATCCAGCGCTACGCCGAGCGGCTGGAACACTACGCCCGGCAATATCCCTACAATTGGTTCAACTTCTATGATTTCTGGACTGCTGACACTGCTCCTGCTGATCGCGCCGACGGCCACCGAAGCGCCGGACGATCTTGACCAGCTGCTGGCCGGGCTCGAACCGGGGGCGGATGCACAACACCGCCTGCGCTTCACCGAGACACGCGACTCGGAGCTGACCGACAACCCCCTGGTCGTGACCGGCACGCTCTGGCGCGACGAACAGGGGCGGCTGGTGCGGCAAACGCGCGCGCCCCGGCAGGCGGTGCAGCGCCTTGGCGAGCGTATGGTGGTGGTTGAGCGCCCGAACCGCTCCACGCGCCGCTTCCGCCTGGAACGCGCACCCGAGCTGGCGGTGATCCGGCACGCCCTGATGGCGCTTCTGGCGGGTGACGCCAACGCCCTGCGTCAGCACTTTGATTACGAGTTGAACCACAGCGAAGGCGGCTGGCGGCTGGTGCTCACGCCCCGTGAGAGGGCGCTAGCCAAAAAGGTCGACTCACTGTCGCTGAGCGGGCACGCGGGCAGGATCGAGCGCTTCGAGCTGTCTCTGGCCGACGGCACACGCATTGCCACCGAACTCGAACGGCATCCATGAGGCATCTGTGGCGCCCGCTGCTGGCTTTGCTGGTGCTCGGGGCCGCCGCAGCGATCGCCGTGATCGAGCTTCAGTTCGACTATCGGCTGGACGCCTTCCTGCCGGCGCCGGCCTCGCCCGAGCAGGCGATCGTGGTCGAGCAGGTGGCCGCGGGTGCGTCCAGCCGCCTGATTCTGGCCGCCATCGCCGGCGACGACCCCTTGGCACTGGCCGCAACAAGCCGCAAACTGGCCGCACGCTGGCGCCGCCTGGACGGCAGCGAGCGCGTTGACAACGGCGACTGGTCACCCGACGACGCCCTGATCGGACGGCTGATGCAAGCGCGCTTCGTGCTGTCCACGAACGTGGCCCAGCAGGTGGCGCCCGCCGCCATTGAAGCAGCACTCGACGACCGCATGAGCGACCTGGCGCTTGCCGGCGGCCAGGCCGAAGAACTTGTCGCGCGCGATCCCCTGGGCCTGGTCGAAGAACTCGCCACCCGCTTGTCGAGCGGCCGCCAGACCCACACCGTCGACGGCGTGTGGTTCACGCCGGACAGCAACCGCGCGCTTCTGGTGGTGCACTCGGCCCACGCGCCCTACGCCGTTGACCGGCAGCAGCAACTGCTCGAACGCCTGCGAACGAGCTTCACGCAACTGGCCGCCGAAGGGCAGACGCTCGAGCTGGCCGGGGCGCCGGTCATCGGTGCGGCCAGCGCGCAGGCGTCGCGCGCGGATGCCGTGCGCCTGAGCCTGTGGGGCAGTGCGCTCCTGCTGGTCGTGCTGGCGTTTGCATGGCGCTCGGCGAGCGCCATGCTGGCCGGGGCCGTGCCGCTGCTGTTCGGCGTCGTCTGCGGCCTGCTGGTCACGCTGCTGGCCTTCGGCCAGGTGCATGGCCTGACGCTGGCTTTCGGTTTCACCCTGCTGGGCGTCGCCCTGGACTATCCGGTGCATCTGTTCGGCCATGCCGACCGCCGGGCGCTGGCGGCCACCGCGCGCAGTATCCGCGGCCCGCTGTTGCTGGGCGTGGCCAGCACGCTGACCGCCTATATCGCCATCTGGCTGTCGAGCAGCCCCGGGCTGGCCCAGCTGGGCGCCTTCTCGGCGGCCGGCCTGGCCGGAGCCGCGCTGGCCACTCTGTGTCTGCCCGCACTGGATCCGGCCCTTCCGCGACGTACGCAGCCCACCCGCGTCCAGCCGTTTCACTGGCCGTGGATTCCGCTGCTGCTGGGGCTGGCGGCGCTCGGCCTGCTTGTCTGGCAGGGCGATGCACGCTGGTCCAATGATCTGTCGCGCCTGAGCCCGATCGACCGCAGCCAGGTCGAAGCCGACCGCCAACTCAGAAGTGCCATCGGCGCCGCCGACGTGCGCTACCTGCTGGCGGCCACGGGAAACACCCGCGAGCAGGCCCTGGCAGCCAGCGAGCAGACCGGGCGTGTGCTCGAGCAGGCACGCGCCCGGGGTCTGATCGACCATTGGCAGGCGCCGGCTCAGCTGCTGCCATCGCAGGCAACCCAGCGTCAACGCCTGGCCGAGTGGCCTGACCCGGACACGCTGCGCCAACGTCTGCAGGCGGCGCCGTCAGGGTTTCGTGCCGACGCCTTCGAGCCCTTCCTGGCCGACCTTGCAGCGGCCCGGGCACGCGGGCCCATCGATGCGGATTTCTGGTCCGGCACTGCGCTTTCGGCACGCCTCGACGCGCAGCTGCGGCAAGGCAGGGCAGCCTGGCGGGCGCTGATCATTCCCGCCGGCCTGTCCGACCCCGAGGCTCTGCGCGACTTGCTGGCCGAGCGCCAGGCGCCGGCAAGGCTGATTGACCTGGCCGCAGGCTCCCGAGCCATGGTGACCGCCTGGCGCAGTGAGGCACTCTGGAGCCTGGGCATGGCGGCTATCGTGATCATCGGGCTGCTGTGGCTGCGGCTGCGGCGACCGCGGGAGGTGCTGGCCGTGGCGCTGCCGCCGGCGGCTGCTTTATTGGTTACCGCCGCGGTCATGAGTCGCTTCGACGGCGGGCTGAGCATCGCTCACCTTGTGGGCCTGTTGTTGACCGCCGGCATCGGCCTCGATTACGCCCTGTTTTCGCGCAGTTTTCGCGGTGACCCGCCCGCCGTGGCGCGCAGCCGCCGCGCCATCAACACCTGCGCAGCCTCCACCGGCGGCGTCTTTCTGGTGCTGGGTCAGTCCGAAATTGGCCTGCTGCGCATGCTGGGATCGACCATCGCGCTGGGCATTTTGCTATCTTGGCTGCTGACCCGGATCGGGCAACCCCGATGAGCGAGCAAAGAATCGATATCGAAGCCCGCGTGCCGCATGCCGGCGCCATGGTGCTGATCAACGAGGTGGTCAGCCACGACGAAACCCGCATCACCTGTCGGGCGAACACCGGGGCGTTGATCGATCATCCGCTGGGCCGCAAGGGCAGGCTGCCGGCCAGCGCCCTGGCCGAATACGGCGCTCAGGCCATGGCCGTGCACGGCAGCCTGCTGGCCGCCGCGGATGCCCCCGTGCGCGAAGGTCGACTGGTGGCGTTGCCCAGCCTGGAAACCGGCCTGGCTGCGCTCGAAGAACCCGCCGAGTTGCTGATTCATGCCGAACGGCTGGGCGGCAGCGCAATGGGCGAGATCTACGAATTCCGCATCCTCAGCGAACAAACGTTGCTCGCCCGCGGCAAGGCCACGGTCATGTTCCCCGACTCCGGCACCGCCGCATGAGGCGTGCACACCGCGACACGCGACCGCAGACCTGTCGCGCGCTGGTCACCGGCGGCTCCGGAGAGATCGGAGCGGCCATCTGCCGGGCGCTGGCGGCCGACGGTCATGAGGTACTGGTCCACGCCGGCCGCGGGCTGGATCGCGCTGAAGCCGTGGCCGAGACGATTCGTGGCGCGGGCGGTCGGGCCAGCGCCGTGCAGGTCGACCTGACCGACGGCGAGGCCACGCGCGCCGCCATTTCCGAACAAGTCGACGCCGCGCCGCTGGGCGTAGTAGTGCACAACGCCGGAGCACACGATGATGCGCCGATGGCCGGCATGTCGCCGCAGCAATGGCAGCGCGTGATCGAAATCAATCTGAACGGCTTCTACAACGTGGTGCAGCCGGCGCTGCTGGGCATGGCCCGCCTGCGTTGGGGGCGCGTGGTTGCGGTCTCGAGCGTGGCCGCGCGCATCGGCAACCGCGGCCAGGTCAACTACGCCGCTGCCAAGGCCGGGCTGCACGGCGCGGTCGCCTCGCTGGCGCGCGAAATGGCCAGCCGTGGCGTCAGCGCCAACGTCATCGCCCCGGGCGTGATCGACACCGGCATGCTCGGCGAGGTCGACCGCGACAGCCTGCTGGCGGCCATCCCGGCGCGCCGCCTGGGCCAACCCGAAGACGTTGCCGCGCTCGCCGCCTTCCTGTGCTCGGACGCGGCCGGCTACGTCAACGGCCAAGTGATCGGGGTGGACGGCGGCATGGCGCCCGGCTGACGTCAGCGCCTGAGAGCTACTGCGCAGCCGTCTGGCGCTATCCGGCGGTACTCGCGACCCTCATGTATCAACCATGCGTTCCGGCGGCCAGCGCCACACGGCCGCTCGCTACGCTCTCAAACGCTGACGTGCCCCGGCCCGGCTCGGTCGCTGCGTCTTGCTGCGAGTCCTGTCGGGTCAGGTTTCTGGCGGCGGCTCGGTTTCGGTTTCTTCTTCCGACTCGTCTTCCTTCTGTTCTGACTCACCGGCATCAGAAGCGTCGCCCGGCTCGGCGTCCTGTTCGGATTTCGACTTCTTATCGCGCTCCAGCAGGCCCTTCAGCAGACCGCGGGCGGCTTCGCGGCGGCGCTCTTTCTTGTCGGCTTCGGCGTCCTGCTCATCGGCCTGTTCCGCGTCGCCCGGCTGGCCGTCGGCATCGCTGTGCTCACCCTCGGGCCCCGACTCCGGCGCTTTCTCGCCCCTGCCCTCCAGCGCCTCGAGCAGGCGGCGACCGAGCTCTTCGCGCACAACACCTTCGGCCAGGGAGGCCAGATCGACCCTGACTTTCGGGGAGGTCATGTCGCCGGAAATGCTGAGCGGGATGCGACCATCGGTCGAGCGCCTCAGTGCGCCGGGCAGTTTTTGCGTCAGCTCCTCGCCCAGATCCAGCGCCAGGGCGTAGTCGACCTGGCCTGCGCCCAGGTCGATGCGGCCCTGTCCAGTGGCCGCATAGCCGGCAGCCGCCAGGTCCATGCTGGGCAGCTCGACTACGCCGTCCTCGATGCGAAGCCCGCCGCTGAGCGTCTGAAAGTGGGTCTCGCCGCTGAATACGCGGGCGATATTACCCAGATTGTCAGAGGTCAATTCCTGGTCGATCAGGGCCTGCAGATCAACGCCCTGCAGCACGCCCTGAGCCACCGCAAAGCTGCCGCTGCCGTCGAGCGAACGCAGCATCTGCTCGGCGCTGAGCCCGCGGAAGCTCAGATCCATGCTGAACTCGCCCTCGCCGTCGACCGGCGACTTGCCGGTCAGCAGGGCAACCACTTGGTCGACGTGAACCCCGGACAGCCGGGGCGTGAGAACAACGGCGGGCGGCTGCTGATTGAAGTCCACCCGGGCGGTGCCCTGAAACTGCCCGCCGAACAGCCGCGCAGACAGTGGGTCGAGCGTGAGTTTGCCGCCGCTCAACCGGCTGCGGGCACTCACGTCGGTCAGCGTGGCGCCGTCGACCAGAATCAGCTCGCCAAGATCGAGCGAAAAGCCGAGATCGAACATCTCCAGGGCGCTGAAGTCCGCGACTGCTTCACCCTCCTTGTCCGCCGGCACGGCCGGCTCGTCGGGGGCGTCACCGGTGTCGTCGGCCGGCACCAGGCGAGTCAGATCAAGTCGCTCGCCGGTGACGGCAAGCTGGCCGCTGATGGTCTCGCCCAGGCTCGCCTGGCCGTCGAGGCGCAGCACGTCACCGTTGAGCGCAAGCTCGACGGCCGGCAGACTGGCCTGAATGCGTTCGCCGATGGACGCGGAAACGGGCTGCCGCGCCGTGAGCTCGGCGACAAGCCCGTCAAGCTCGCTGCGGTTGGTCAGTTCACTGAGCTCGATGGTCAGCGGCTCGGCCATCGGCCTGACCGTCAGGCTGCCACCTGCCTTGCCTTCGATGCCGGCACCGGGCAGGCGGTACTGCAACGACCAGTCCGAAAGCGCGGCTTCACCCAGATCGGCGGCCACCCGGAGGGTACCGTCAAAATCGAGCGTCAGCGCCGTCTGCCCGCCCTCAACCAGTCGGCCTGCAAACGACAGAGGCACCTCCTGTCCGGCAGCAAAGCCTTTCAGCGTCACGCGGTCGAGCTGCAGCTCCGTGCGCGAGCCCGCGGCCAGGTCGATCATGCTGAACACCACGTTCTCGAAATGAACGGTGCCGGTACGGATGTTCGACAGATCAGCCGGCTTGCCCGAAGGTTCGGCCGCCGGCTCCGAAGGCGCGAACAGCCCTTCGAGGTTGCTCGCGCCGCTGCGCGCGGTGACGACGTGCAGCCCGGCACCTTCGATGGTCACCGTACCTACCTCGACATCACCACGCAGCAGCGGCAGAACGCGGAGGGCGGCCGTGGCGCGCTCGATGCCGGCCAGCGGCGGCGCCTGGTCGAAGGCGGGTGGATTGCCGATGGTGACATCGCGGATATCCAGCGCCAGCCAAGGGAAGAACTTGAGCTCCATCGGCCCTTCCAGCCGCACTTCCCGGCCCAGCTGGTCGCTGGCACGCGCGGCCAGCTCCTCTCGGTAGTCATCCGGGTCGATCAGCAGCGCAGCCGCTACCACCGCGACGATCAGCAGGACAATCAGAACCAGAACGAAAAGAACGATCTTGCGCAACATCGGCCAGCGCCTCCGGCGAAATCAGTATCGGAAAGCTTAGCAGATGGCGTCGTTATCAACCCGGCATAACAGCAGGTTGCGTTCAGCCGACACCGACCTCCAGCAGGATAGTTTCAGATGCCGAACCAGGCGAAGGCGTATCCCTCCATCAGCTCCTCGCGATGGGGCGAGACCATATCGACGACCTCATCGGGCACCTGCTGGCTACGCACCTGAGGGGCCTGGTCACCAAAGGACGCAACCGCGACTTCCTGGCCGAGGGCACGATAGGCCTGGTTGCGCACGTACAGGTATTCCTGCAGGGAAAAGTTGTAGCGGTTGAGGGCGTCCACCTGAGCGCGTTTGGCCTCGATCAGCAGCTCGCCCAGATCCTGGTAGGCTCCGAACATATCGCCAATTCCCGCCTCGCGATTTTCGGACTCGAGCTCTTTTTCCATGGCATCAAAACGCTTCTTGAGCCGCTCGAGATCGCCTTCCATGCTGGCGCGCATATCACGCTGGGCGACTAGAAAGCGCTGGAACTGCGCGTTGGTCACCACGCCATCGGACGGTGCCTGGTAGTCATCGGTGTGCTCGATGCGCTCATTGAGTTCTGCATATTCCTGCACGAACTCCTGAACGCCGCCGGCAAACTCCCAGGCCGGCTTGATCACGAAAAAATAGCCCGCGGTGCCGCCGGCAAGCACCAGCACCAGCAGAACGCCCAGACAGCCGATCAGAAATTTTTTCATTTTGCATGAACCTTTTTTTAACTGGTTGACGCCCAAGGATACGTAAACGGCAACACAATCCGGCCACTCCCGGGCGCTTTCGGCGTCATCCGAGCGGCCAGCGCTTAGAATCAACCCATCAGCCATCTAGAGCGGTTCCCTTTCATGCGCCATTCAAATCGTGCTGCCGCCCTCATCCTTGTTCTGCTTGCAGCCGCATCCGCGCTGTCGGGCTGTCAGGCCGCCTCTTCCGGCGCCGACGATGAGAAGCCCACGCCGCTGCTGCTGATCTCCATCGACGGTTTTCGTCACGACTACATCCAGCGGTTCGACAGTCCGTCCATCGACCGCATGGTTCGTGAGGGGCTGGTGGCCGACAGCCTGCACCAGGCCTTTCCAACCAAGACGTTTGCCACGCACTACACGATGGTGACCGGAAAGTATCCCGGAACGCACGGCGTGGTTGCCAACAGCATGTGGGATCCGCGCCGCAAGGCGAGCTTTTCCATGCGCAACCGCAAGGCGGTCAACGACGGCTTCTGGTATCAGGGCGGCGAGCCGATGTGGGTCACGGCCGAGCGCCAGGGTCTGATCGCCGCGACCTATTTCTGGCCGGGCTCGGAAGCGATGATCCGGCGCACACGACCGAGTTACTTTCGCACCTACGACGGGCGGGTGCCGCAGGCCGAACGCGTCGACCAGGTGCTGGAGTGGCTGACGCTGCCTGAGTCGAAGCGGCCGGACTTTCTGACCCTGTACTTCAGCCGGGTCGACTCGCGCGGGCACCGCGACGGGCCGGCGTCCAGCAGCGCGCTCGAGGCCGCTGCGCAGCTGGACGCCGAGCTCGGCCGGATGCTCGACGCACTCGAGGCGCGCGGCCAGCTCGACCGGATCAACATTCTTCTGGTTTCCGATCACGGCATGTCGGCCGTCCACCCCGATCGCGTCATTGCCCTCGATGACCACATCGACCTGTCGCAGGTCCACGTCTCCGACTGGGGGCCGGCGGCACAGATCTGGACGCGGGAGATGGACGCGGACGCCATCGTTGCGGCGCTGGCCGGGGTGAAACATGTGCGCGCCTGGAAGCGCGAGGACATTCCTGCGCGCTATCACTTCGGCAGCCACTATCGCGTTCCCGAAGTGCTGGTGGAAGCCGACCCGGGCTGGCTGATATCGAGCCGGCCCTACATGGCCAGTCGCAATCCGCCCAGGGGCATGCACGGCTGGGATCCGGCGCTGGCGGAAATGCACGGCATCTTCATCGCCCGCGGGCCGGATTTTGCCGCCGGCAGCCGCGCGCCGGCCGTAGCCGCCGTTGATCTGTATCCGCTGATGGCGCACCTGCTCGGCCTGAAGCCGGCCGACAACGAAGGCCGGCTGCAGACCTTTCTGCCCTACCTTGACGGCGACGCGCTCCCGGACTATCGCGTCGAGCGCTTCGACTGCCGGGCGGGAGAAGTGACCGCGCGCATCGGGCCAGAACACATGGCGCTCGAGCTCGGGCCGCGTGTCTATGTGCTGGCGCGCAGCGGAGAGCAGGCGTTTCGCGCCGCCGGCCTGAGTTTTCGTATGGCAAATGGAACAGCCGAAGGCTCGATCGACGGCCAGGCGCTGACCGGCTGTCGGGCCGTGGTCGGCGAGCGCTGAAATCCCGGCCCACCCGGCCTCATCTGGACGGCGGGGTGGGCCGGAGTCGCTCAGTTGCCCTCGAAGCGGTCGGCGAAGATCTTGTCGGGCAGCCACTCGACGCTGCCCAGGTCGCATTCGCTGCCGCCGCCCGCCGGGCGCGGCTGCCCGCGCTGGTCGAGCGCAAACGTGCCGCCGCAGCCGCTGGTGCCCAGCGGAATCACGTTGAGCCCGGCCCCGGACGCGTCCGGCAGGTGGGTCAGGGTGAAGCCGCCGTTGTCGGCCAGCGGCCCGAGCATGGGGTCAGCGCCAATCAGGCTCTGGGTGATGCTATCGAGCGTGAAACCGTGTCCCGGGTCGATCGCACCGACCAGGGTGTAGTTGATGTCGACCTGCGCACCGGCGAGATCCGCCGGCCCGCCCGAATCGCTGTTGCCGGCAATGATGCTGTTGCGCAGCTCGGGCTGGCCGCTGGTGGCGCCGCCGTACAGGGTCAGCCCGCCGTACTGGTCGGCCTGGTTGCCGGTCATCGTGAGCCCGTCGATCAGGGCGTCGGCATCGCCCTCGAAAGTGAGCCCGAGACCGCCTCCGGAGTAATCGGCCTGATTGCCGCTGACGGTGGTATTCCGGATCAGCACCTCGGCCGGCCCGTCGGCCAGCACCGCACCGCCGCCCATGGATTGACCCGCACTGTTGCCGCTGATGGTGGTGCGCTCGACCTGAAGCGCTCCATAAGCATAAACGAGCAGTCCGCCGCCCTCGGCATCTGCCTGGTTGTCCGAAATCTCGGTGCCGAGCAGGTAAAGATCCGTGGAGTCGGCGATAAGCCCGCCACCAGCGCGTGCCTGATTGCCGGAAATGACCGACTCTTCCACCAGCGCCCAGCCCCCATACAGGAGCACGCCGCCGGCCGCATTGTAGGCCTGGTTGTCGGTAATGGTCGAACCCAGCATCACCGTTTCGGACGATGGGCCAAAGGCAGCGACGCCGCTCATGCCCTGCGGCCCGCCGTTGCCGCTGACGGTGGTGTCGATCAGCGTCAGCGCGGCATATGAAGCGTAGATGCCGCCGCCGTCGTTGCCGCTGATGGTGGAGTTGACGATGGTCGCCTCCGGAGAGTATCCAAAAACGAGGCCCAGGCTGCCGTCAGGGCCGGCCGTGTTGTCGGCGATAGTCGATCCGGCGATCAGGGCATCGCTGGCCTGCGCGAATACCGCGGTACCGTAGCCGGCACCCGAGCTGTTGCCACTGACCGCCGAGTTGAACAGGCGCAGCCGGGATTCTCTCAGGAACACCGCGGCAAGACCACCGCTGTAGTTTCCACTGATGGTCGAGTCGCTGATCGTCACGGTCGCGTAGTAGCGACCATAAACGGCGCTGCCGGAATCGTAGCTGGTATTGCCGCTGATGGTCGAACCAGCCAACCTCATGTCGCTCCCGTACAGGTAGACCCCACCACCGTAATACCCCGTCTCGTTGCCGCTGATGGTCGAGTCGGCGATCGACACCTGGCTGAATACGGCGGCAGCGCCCCCACCGATGTAGCCGGCGTAGCTGTCGGTGATGCTCACGTCCTTGAGATCGAGCTCGCCGCTGTAAATGAAGATGCCGCCGCCGTAGTCAGAGCGGCTGCAGCGGGTGATGGTCATGCGCTCGGCGGCCAGGCGCGCGCTATCGGCGCTCAGGCAGGCGTGATCGTCGTCACCCGAGAGCGTGACTTCGCTGCCCTGCAGGGTCATGTCTTCGGTGATGTCGGGCAGATCGGCGGCCAGGGTGATGGTCTGGCCGCTGATGGCCGAGAAGTCGAGCGTATGTGGCCCGGCCTGGCCGTTGGCGTCGATGATCGCCTGGCGCAGGGTGCCAGCGCCGGCGTCGGCATTCGATGTGACCGAAAAGGTGCCCGCGTGAGCGCCGGAGGTCGCCAGGGCCAGGCCGATGGCGGCCGCCAGCGCCCGGGGCTTGAGGCGGCTGCTTGGTCTCGTCTGCATGTTCTATCCCTCTTTGTTCGATGGTCTTGTGCCAAGCCGGAAGCGTCTGCTTCTTCAGCCCGTCAAGAACCCGCACGCGATGGCCACGTGCTGCCCCGAGTTTACAACGACGCCCGGGAAATTGACACCCGTCACGTTATTGCCGCGCAGTGGTCGATTACTCAGCGCCCGGTCGCCGGTCAGGGGCATCGGCGTCGTCGTCCTGCCCCCCCTGCCGATCGGCATCGTGCTCTGCCACCATCCTCAGAACGCGCTCGCGCAGCAGCGCTTCACTGAGCTCCTTCTGGCGCTGCTCGGCCTGGAACGCGCGCAAGAGCGAGGCGGCCATGAAAATCATCAGCACCATGAACGGCAGGGCGGCAATGATCGAGATGGTCTGCAGCGCTTCGAGCCCGCCGCTGGCCAGCAGCACGCCGGTGACCAGCGCGGTGACCACGCCCCAGGTCAGGCGTGTGGGCCGGGCGGGGTTGAGCCGGCCCTGGCTGGTGAACATGCCCAGCACGAAGGTGGCCGAATTGGCCGAGGTGATGACGAACAGCACGATGAGCACCAACATGGCGATACCCAGCAGGCCAGAAGCCGGCAACCCATCGAGCATGGTGAACAACCCGGCGCTCATTTCGCGGCTGACCGCCTCGCCCAGCCCGGCGCCGTCGAACAGCTCGAAATGCAGGGCAGTGCCGCCGAAGATGGCAAACCACAGCATGCTCAGCAGCACCGGCACGCCGATGACGCCCAGCACGAACTCGCGCACCGTGCGCCCGCGCGAGATGCGAGCGACGAAGCTGCCGACAAACGGCGCCCAGGAAAGCCCCCAGGCCCAGTAAAAGAGCGTCCAGCGCTCGACCCAGTCTTCGCCGGTGTAGGGTTCCATGACCAGGCTCATGCCGACGAGGTTGGAAAAATAATCGCCGATACCATTGGTCAGCACGGCGGTGAGAAAATCGGTGGGCCCGGCAAAAAAGACAAACAGCAACACCAGACCGGCCAGCAGCATGTTGGCGTCGCTGACGTAGCGGATACCGGCTTCCAGCGGCGTCAGCGAGGCGAGCAGGAAGATGAGCGCAATGCCGCCGAGAATGGCAAGCTGGCTTTCCAGCCCGAAGGCCACGCCGGCGACCGTGCCGAGCCCGCTGTTGATCTGGATGATGCCCAGGCCCATCGTCGTGGCCACACCGAAGACGGTCGAGACCACCGCCAGCACGTTGATGGCATAGCCGGCGCTGCCGTCAACGCGATCGCCGAGCGCGGAGCGAAAAGTCTCGCTGATCAGCCCCGGGCGGCCGAGCCGGAAGCGGGCATAGGCAATCGCCAGGCCGACGATGCCGAAGTTGGCCCACTGATGAAAGCCCCAGTGAAAGAAGGAATACTGGATGGCCAGTTCGGCGGCCTCGGCGCTGCCCGCCCTGGCCATGCCCAGCGGTGGCGTGGTGAAGTGGCTTATCGGCTCGGCCACGCCCCAGAAGACCAGGCCCACGCCCATGCCGGCCGAAAAGATCATGCCCAGCCAGGTCAGGTAGGGAAACTCCGGGGCCTCACCGTCGGCACCGAGGCGGATGCGGCCGTAGGGGCTCAGGCCCACGCCGATGCAGAAGATCAGAAAGCCGCTGGTGGCAAACAGATACAGCCAGCCGAAGTGTTCGGTGGTGAACGCCAGCGCGGCATTGGCCCAGACCGTCAGCTCGGCTGGCAGGCGCACGCCCAGGGCAACGAAGCCGAGCATGATCGCCAGCGACCAGATCAGGGTCCAGGGGGCACGCTGCAAGCGCCTGCGCAGATTCCAGGAAGACACGGTTCAGCGGCGCGGGCGGGCGGCTGGATTACTACCCTGTGCCATCAATCAGGCTCCGATTCGGGTCGCAGCCTTCATTGTAGGACTTTCCTGCCGGCCAGCAGGCCGCGATCCGGCGACGCCGGCTCAGCGCCTGGGAGAGCACCGAGGCGGCGCGCCAGGCCCGCAGCCGCCGGCGAGAAGAACAGCTGCGCGCTGCAGTGGAGGTCGCCGGAGGCGTGAACGAGATAGACGGCCCAGCCCGGCGGGCGACCCAGGCGCTCGAATTCCGCCCGCGCCTGCTCCTGAATTTCAGCAACTTCGACCTCGGCCAGCAGCGCATCGCCCAGGTCAAGCCGACGCCAGCTCTTGCGGGCGCTCATCATCTGCGCTCGCCGCGCCGGCCAGCGCCCGGAATTGCAAGCCAGCGCGAGCTGCGCCGGCAGTAGTCGAGATAGGCCGCGCCGAAATGCGCGCCGAGCGCGCGCTCCTCGGGCCGGATCTGAAAACGGGTCATCCAGGCAATAAAAACCACCGGGCCAAGCAGGGCCCAGGGCGCGGCCAGCCACACGGCCCAGGCCAGCAGCAACAGCAGCAGGGCCAGATACATGGGATTGCGGCTGTAGCCAAAAACACCGTCGGTTACCAGCGTGCTGGCGCCCTGCGGCCGGATCGGGCTAACCGTCGTGCGAGCGCGCCGAAAAGCGGCAACGGCGCTGGCCCCGATCCATGCCGCCGCCAGAAACAACGCCACAACCAGGGCGCCCGTGAGCAGCGGGGCGATAGAGAGCCGAAACGTCACGCGCGCCAGGCTCCACATGGCAAAGGCGACAAGCACGAACAACAGCGCTGGCGGCAGCTTGAGTTCCAGACGATTCATGCCGGGTATCTTCTGGGGCGAACAACAAAGACTGTCTGCATGGGAACGGCTGGGATGGAGGGGCTCCAGTGTACCCTGCTGCTGACAACAATCGCGGCGGGGTACACTGGATTCAGTCTTCAAAAATGAGGTTTCCCGAGTCATGCAGGTCTGGATCAACGGTCAGCTCGTGCCCGAAGCCGAGGCCAGCGTTTCCGTCTTCGATTCCGGCTTTGTGCTGGGCGACGGCGTGTGGGAAGGGGTGCGCGTCGTCGGCGGGCGGCCGGCGTTTCTCGGGGTGCACCTCGAGCGTCTGGCCGAGGGCGCCAGCGCGCTGATGCTGGCGGGCTTGCCGAGCGAGGCGGAGTTGACGCAGGCGGTCAAGGCCGTCATCGAAGCCAATGAGCTGGTTGACGGTGCGCATCTGCGCATCATGCTCACCCGCGGCGTGCGGCGGGAACCGTATCAGGATCCGCGCCTGATTCACGGCGGGCCTACGCTGGTGATCATTCCCGGGCACCACCCGGTCAGCGACGACATTCTCGAGAAGGCGCAGAAGCTGTTCACCGTGCACGTCCGCCGCGGCGCACCGGACGTGCAGGACCCGCGCATCAACAGCCACAGCAAACTCAACTGCATTCTCGCCCGGATTCAGGCCAGCATGGCCGGGGCTGACGAAGGCCTGATGCTCGATCCCGACGGCTTCGTCGCGACCTGCAATTCCACCCATTTCTTCATCGTGCGTGACGGCGTGGTGATGACTTCCGACGGCCGCTATTGCCTGGGCGGGATCACGCGCGGCCACGTTATCGAGCTGTGCCAGGCTCATGACATCCCCTGCCGCGAAAAGACCTTCAGCCTGACCGACGTGTACGCCGCCGACGAGGCGTTCACCACCGGCACGCTGGCAGGCCTTCGCCCGGTTGGCGAGGTGGACGGGCGCACCATCGGCACGGGCAGCCGCGGCCCGGTTACCGAACGCCTGCAGCGACTTTACGCCGATCTGCTTGCGGGCGAAGCGCGTGCCTGACACGGTTCGCATCGCCATGTGGTCCGGCCCGCGCAACATTTCCACGGCAATGATGCGCGCCTTCGAGAACCGGCCCGATTGCGCGGTCGTCGATGAACCATTCTACGGCGCCTGGCTGAAGATGAGCGGCGAACCACACCCCATGCGCGAGGAGGTTATCGAGGCCATGAATACTGACTGGCGCTCGGTTACCGAAGATCTCACCGGCCCGATACCCGGCAGCGCAGCGGTCTGGTATCAGAAGCACATGACCCACCACATCCTGCCGGAGATGCTGGAAACCGACTGGCTGTCGAAGCTCGTTCATGTGTTTCTCATCCGCGATCCGCGCCACGTCGTGGCATCGTATCTGGACAAGCGCGACACGGTTTCACTCGAAGACATCGGCGTGCCGCAGCAGCAGCGCCTGCATGAATTCATCGTCGGCCGCATCGGGCAGGAGCCGCCGATCATCGACAGCGGCGAGTTCCTCACCGATCCCGAAGGTCATCTGCGCGCCCTGTGCCGAGAGCTGGACATTCCCTTCGTCAACGACATGCTTTCCTGGCCGGCAGGCCCGCGCGACAGCGACGGCATCTGGGCGCCACACTGGTACGGGAAAGTCCACGAGTCGACCGGATTCGGCCCGCCGCCCGCGGCCCCGCCGCAGCTGGAGGGGCGCGCCCGCCGCGTTGCCGACAGCTGCCTGCCCCTGTATAGGCAGCTGTTGAGTCGGCGCCTGCGGCCCTGAGGATCCCGCCGCAGCAACGACTTGTTCAAGCCGAGCGCTTCGCGATGCCTGGCATATTGCAGTCGCCATTTGCGTAATCATGGAACGCCCGTTACAAGCGCCCGCTGACTTGCGGCGCGAAGATTCACCAACCGTTCCAAGACGGAGACGCCTGATGAAACGAACGCTGATTGCCCTGTTGATGCTTGTCACGACCACCGCCGGCGCGGCCGAACAGAATCTGCTGTTCATTTTCGACGCCTCCGGCAGCATGTGGGCACAGATCGAGGGCACCGCCAGGATCACCATCGCCAAAGACGTGATGACCGACCTGGTCGAAGAGCTGCCGGACACCAGCCAGGTCGGCCTGATGGCCTACGGCCACCGCCGCAAGGGCGACTGCGACGATATCGAAACCCTGGTGCCGCTCGGGCCGCTGGATGCCGGCGCAATGATCGAGCATATCGAAGCGCTCAATCCCAAGGGCAAGACCCCGATCACCGCGGCGGTGGAACAGGCCGTCGAGCAGCTGCGCCAGATCGAGACATCGGCCAGCATCGTGCTGGTATCCGACGGGCTGGAGTCCTGCGGCGGAGACCCCTGTGACGCGGTCAGATCGGCCAGGCAATCCGGCGTGGACTTCCAGCTTCACGTGGTCGGCTTCGCCCTGGGCGACGCCGATACCGAACAGCTCGAATGCATGGCCGAGGCGGGCGGCGGGCGGTTCTTTACCGCCGCCGACGCCGATGAATTGACGCAGGCTCTGGAGACCGTCAGCGCGCCGGTCGAGCCGCAGCCGGAAACCACCGACGTCGTCTTCGAGGCCACCGATGGGGAGGACGGGCCGGTGATCACGCGCGGCCTGACCTGGACGCTGCGTCGTGCCGACAGCGACGAGGCGGTGATCGAGAACTTCGATGCCGCGACCCTGACGATGGCCGTCGAGCCCGGCGAATATGTCGCTGAAGTCGAACGCAGCGGTGACGGCGCCACGGCCGAAAAGGCCGTCACGGTCGAGGCCGGCGAGCGCCAGCAGTTTTCCCTGCCGATCGTGGTCGAGCGACCCGAGGCCACGGTTTCGGTGCCTGAAGCCGCCGCGGCCGGCGCCACCATTGCGGTCAGCTGGACCGGCCCGGATGAACACAAGGACTACATTGCCGTGGTCGAGGCCGGCGGCGGCGTGCGAGACCATATCAACTACACCTACACCCGCGATGGCTCACCGCTGAAGCTGACCATGCCGCCAGAGGCCGGCAACTACGAGATTCTCTACGTGCAGCGCCAGGGCCGGAAAGTGCTGGCGCGCGTGCCCATCAAGATCAACACTGCAGAGGAATGACGAACTTGTCTCAGCTCATGCACTGGATCCGCGGAAAGGCCGGGCACGCTTATCGAGCGGCGGCCACGGTCGCACTGATCAGCCTCGCCCCGGTGGTTCTGTTACTGCCCGGCTGCGCCACCCTGTCGGAAGGCGAATGCCTGACCGCCGACTGGTACCAGATCGGCCAGCAGGACGGTCGCCACGGGTTTCAGCGGGCGCGCTTTCACAAGCACCAGAAGGCCTGTGCCGAACATGGTGTGCGCCCCGACGAAAACGCCTACTACGCCGGCCGCCTGGCGGGGCTGGAAAGCTACTGCGCGCCATCGAGCGGTTTCCGCCGGGGCCGCGATGGCGACCGCTACACGGGCGTTTGCCCGCCCGATTGGGAGCCGGCCTTTCTGAGCGAGTTCCGCAAGGGCGAGGAGTTGTATGCGCTCGATCAGGAGATTCAGAGAGTCGAGCGCGAGATTGCCTCCAGGGAGGCACAGCTCGACGAGGAAGATACCGGTGACGAGCTGGCCGACCGGCTACGCAAGGAGCTGCGCGAGCTGCATCGGGACCTGCGTCACCTCAGCCGGGAACTGATCGCCCTGGAGCAGCGCTACCTTTCTCCGCGACACGCGTGGTGACCCGGCCGACCGCCGGGCCAACAGGCGTGCTTCAGGAAATATCCGGCCGCGGGGCCGACGAAGCGCCACCGCTTGCCCGACCATGAAGCAGATAGTAGCGAATCCCGCCAAGCAGGTGGAGCCCCAGCAGAATCGGCAGGAACCACAAGCCGTTATAGACGTGAACGAGCCCCATGAACCCCTGCACCGCTTCGCTCTGTCCGACCGGAATGCGAAAGCTGAACCAGCCGAAAACGTTGACGGCATGGCCGCCGAGGAAGATGGCCAGCGGCCCGGTCAGAACCTGAACGACCAGCGAAATCAGAATCAGGCGGTGCACCAGCCAGGCCAGCCAGCGCTCGCCGCCGGTCGGCCCGACGTTGGGCGGAAAGCCCTCGTAGAGGCGCCAGAACACGCGCCAGAGCACAAACAGCAGCACGAAGAACCCGACCGACACATGCATGCCCATCAAATAGCCGCGCACGTCCTTGCCCGGCGCGAAGGCCGCGGCAAAGCCGATCAGCAGCATGATCACGACCAGCACAGCCGTCAGCCAGTGGTTGATGATGGCAATGCCGGAATAGCGGTTGGTATCGGGCATGGGCTCTCCCTCCAGGGCTTGATATTGACCTGAACCTACCACAACGGCTTGGCTGACAACAATCGCCGCGACCGGCTGGCCGGGCTGAATCAGGATCCGCCGAGGCTGCCGGAGCGGGCGTCGATCACGGCCGCGCCGGCTTTTCCGGGTCCTTGGCCGGCCGTGTGCGCGGGAACCACCGGGAAGCCAGCGCGAACACGGCGCCGATGGCGGCCATGACCAAAAATGCGTCGACATGCCCGATGCGGCTTACCAGCACGCCGGAGGCGGGCGAGCCCACGGCCTGCCCGACGGCAATTGCCAGAAACGGCACGACCGCAGCCAGGGGCGGGTTATGGCTCAGCACACGCACCCCCGTCATCAAGTGGATGCCGGTGAGCGTCATGTAGGCCAGCCCGAACAGGCCGGCCGAAGCAAGCGCGGTACCGACCGCGCCGCCCAGACCGAACACGCCAAGCACCAGCCACAGCCAGCCCGCGATCTCCGGATTGCGGCTGCCGGCGACAACGACCAGGTCGGGCGCGAACACCCAGTAGGCGGAACTGACCAGGCCCAGGCCCAGGCCGAACAACGACAGGCGCCGGGCGCAAACCCGCGAGTCAAGCGAGGAGGGAAGGGGTCGGCCCTGACCGCGATACAGCCGCGAGGCCGTTGGCACCTGGCGCCAGGCCGCGACCGCGCACAACAGGGCCGCGGCGGCGAATACCAGGTAGGCTGCACGCCAGCGATCGGGCAGCAGCACCGCCGTGGGCACCGATATCGCGATACCGATGCTGGTGCCGGCATTCATCACCGCGCTGACCCGGCCGTGCATGAACGGCCTGACCGCCGCCTCCATTCCGGCGGCCAGCGCGGGCATCATCAAACCGGTGCAGATACCGCAGGCGAACACGCCAGCACCCAGAGACCAGGCGCCGCCGGCCGTGGCGATGACCGACAACCCACAGAGTCCGAACAGACTGGCGAGGCAGGCCGTGGTGCGCGCACCGAGGCGATTCGAGATGGCGACGGCAAACAGGCTGGCGATCGAGAAACTCACGAACGCCATCGACCCCACCACGCCCATGATGTCGGGTGAAATGCCGAGATCTTCGCGAATCGCCGGAACATAGAGCCCGAAGGCAAAGCGAGCCAGCCCGTAGCTCATGGCGATCAGCGCCGTTCCGGCGGCAGCGTAGCTCGTGGCGCTGACCGATCGTAATGTCAAAACCGCGCCGCGGCTTCAGGGCGCTCGATGAACGCTGGCCTGCCCGCGCCGGTGCGTGAAGACACCCGGCATGCTCATGCCGTCGCCAGTTCCGCGCGGGCCCGGCCGATAACGCGGACCGCCGACCTGATCAGGTACAACACCAGCAGCGAGGCCACCAGGATGTCGGGCCACGCCATACCGGTCGCCCACACCGCTCCGGCGGCCACGAACACCGAGAGATTGGCGACGATATCGTTGCGCGAGCACTCCCACACCGAACTCATGTTGATGTCGTCGGCGCGGTGCTGCCACAGCAGATACAGGCAGGTGCCGTTGGCCGCCAGCGCGAGCAGGCTGAAGATGCCCATCAGCTCGAAGACCGGCGTCGCCGGCATCACCAGCAGCCGATACGCGATCTGGGCGGCCACGGCAGCGGCGGCCAGCAGGATCAAGACACCCTTGAGCAGCGCCACCCGGGCCTTGGTGCGAGTGCTGCGGGCAACGGCGTAGAGGCTGATCGCGTAGGTAAAGGCATCGCCCAGGTTGTCCAGGCTGTCGGCCAACAGCGCGCTCGAGCGCGCAAACAGGGCCGCGGCCACGATGACGACAAACATCACCGCGTTGATCACGAGAACGACGTTCAGCGTGCCGCGCTGACGCTGGCGCAGCGCATCGATCGAACCGTCATGTCCGCAGCATCCGCCCATTATCCTCTCGCCAATCGGTTGCAGAAACGAGGTGGTAATTCGACCGACAGCATTGCCTTTCAGGCGTTCCCCGTGGTCTTCGAAAACAGGTTGATGACAGCCACGCCGATGACGATCAGCGCCATGCCGACAATGGCCGGCGGATCGAGCGCCTGGCCAAAGAAGGCGTAGCCGGCCAGCGCGATCAAGGCCACGCCAACGCCAGCCCAGATGGCGTAGGCAACACCGACCGGCAGCGTCTTGAGGGCCAGCCCGAGAAAGAAGAAGGCGACGGCATACGATACGGCCACGACCAGCGACGGCCCGATCCGGGTGAAGCCCTCGGCGCTCTTGAGAAAGGTAGTGCCGACAACTTCAGCGACTATCGCAATCGACAGATAGAGCCAGTGAGGCATCAGGTCTTCTCTTCATGCTCATGAACGCGCTGGCCGCGCCCCATCAGGCAATGATCTTCAGTGCCAGCCAAGGCGCAAAGTTGAACGCGAATATCGCGATCTTGTAGAGCGCGAGGTAGTAGAAATAAGCGCGGCCCACATCCTTGCCGTCGAGCCCGAACAGGGCCGAATGAATACGCGCCAGAGGCCTGCGCAAGGTGATCAGAAGCAGGGCCGACAGAGTCAGGACGATCAGGTTGATCACCAGCGACCAGCCGAGCAGCGCGCTCAGTGTCTGCAGTGAAATCATGGCCTCCTCCAATGGCATGCGGTCGGTCAGTCCGACAGGTAGTACTCGATGGTCGAGACCACCCGCACCTTCTTGATGTGCGGCGTGGTCGAGTCACGATCGTTGATCGAGAACTGGCCCTGGCGGGCGCGTTTGATCTTGCCCAGCCGGCTGTTGGAATCCTCGGCGAACTTCTCGGCCACCGAGCGCGCCTTCTTGGTCGCCTCTTCGACCATTTCGGGCTTGATGTCGTTGAGCCGGGTATACAGGAACATGCCGGAACGCTGCCCGGCGTACTGATCGCCGGCCACCACCACGCCGCGCTTGCCCAGCTCGAGCACGTTGGCCATCGCCTCGCGCACCGCCTCGACCTGCTCGGAGTGCACCGTCACGGTGCCGCTGCCGCTGTAGCGAAACTTCACGCTCGACTGATCGCCCCACTGCTGGGCGTATACATCAGTCACGTTCGGCGGCGAGGGGATGATTTCCTCATCGGAAATGCCGTAGCGCTTCAGGAAGTCCCGGATGATGGCGGACTTGTCCTCGATGGTCTGATAGACCTCGTCGAGATCGTTGCTGGCCACCTGAAAAGTCAGCGGCCAGGCAGCGATATTGGCCGTCACCTCACGCTCCGACAGGCCCTTGACGGTCACCGTGCGCTCCATGGCCTTGACCGACAGGGCCGCGTTCCCGGCCACATAACCCAGCAAAGTCAGGCCGACCACCAGACAGATTCCAAGGATCAGTGATCCCGAACGAACGTGATTCGACATCGCGTCACTCCCGGTCAATGCAAATCCTGATCAGCCCTGCAGGCTGCCCGAGCGCTTGTTCAGGGCCCGGATGGCCAGCGCCAGCATCACATACGCCCAGCCGTGAAAGATGAGCTCGATGGCCACCAGCAGGCCGATCAGCCACAGCGCCGATGCCGGCCACTGAAACAGGATCAGGCCACCGAGCACCAGCGACGCCAGACCGGCAAGCGCAATCCAGCCCCAGGCCGCAGCGCTGCCGCGCAGCTGAAAACCCATCAACAGCCGCAACACGCCGATGACGACAAACGCACCGCCCAGAAAGGCGGTGAGCACCAGCGAGCCGGCCACAGGCTCGGTCACCAGCATGAAGCCGGCGGCAAGATAGAGCAGGGCGATGAGCACGTGCAGCATGATGCTCTTCCAGCCCCGGCACTTGAAGGCATCAACAAGCTGAAAGACGCCGCCAACCAGCAGCAGCGCGCCGAAGAACAGGACCGTGACGATTGTCATGGTCACGCTCATGCCCAGGGCAATCACGCCCAGAACGATGAACAGAATGCCCAGAGCCAGCAGCCAGCCCCAGCTGTGGCGTCGCTGGCCAAATACGGTCCTGATCTCCTCGGCTGAACCGGAGAACCGTTCCTGCGATGCGGGTGTCGTCATGGCTTGCTCCTGATGGCTCGGCACGCCTACAGCAGTGCCGGAAGTGGCGCATTGCGCCGTTGTGGCCGCACGCCGTCGACAATCCAGGCAGCGCGGCCAGCACCTGAACCGGTTTTACCAATGAAGTCGTCGGTTCAAGTGTACCAGCCCCGATCGGCGGCCGGCCCGCCGGGCCTGTCAGTCAGGCACCTTGACCACGACCTTGCCCCGGGCGTGCCGGGTTTCGGTCTTTGCCAGGGCATCGAGCGCCTCGTCGAACGGATACACCTTCTCGATTTCGACGCGGATGTGCCCGCGCGCAACGGCGTCCACCAGCGCGCGCAGCCGCTCGCGGGTGTCGCCGTGCTCCATCTGGTGCACGGCAATGTCACGCACCGGCGTCATGCGGCCAGCGTCGCCGGAAACGGTAATCAGGCGCCCGCCATCCCTGACGGTCTCGATGCTGTCATCCCCGGTGCCCGGCTGAATGGCCAGCGTGCCGATCGCCCCCGAGGCGCCGGCAATGAACAGGCAATCACCGGCTTCGAGCGCGAGGCCGCGCATGCACTCCAAACGCCTTGACCTCGATGAGCACTTCATCATCGCTGATCTCGGGGATCGGCACGTCGGCCGGCCGTACTGTCTGGTGCTTCGCCTCCACTCTGATAAATGCATTCATGGCTACTCCCGGGCTGATGCCGTCTCGCTGAACATCGCTCGCGCGTCTCACGCGGCTGGCGTTACACTGGATGGATGACCGAGAAAACAGCTCTGATTACCGGCGCCACCGCCGGATTCGGTGCCGCCATGGTGGCACGTTTTGCCAACAACGGCTGGCGCGTGGTTGCCTGCGGGCGCCGGGCCGATCGGCTGGCCGAACAGGTCCAGCGTTTCGGCGCCGAGAGGGTTCATGCCGCCGCCTTCGACATTCGCAACGCCCGCGAAATGAACGATGCCCTGGCTGCTCTGCCCGCCGGCTTTTCCGACATCGACCTGCTGGTCAACAACGCCGGCCTGGCGCTGGGCACCAACCCGGCGCAAGACTGTGATCCGGACCAGTGGCGGCAGATGATCGACACCAACGTCACCGCGCTGGTGACGCTGACCCACGCCCTGCTGCCCGGGCTGATCGAGCGCCGCGGCGCGATCGTCAACGTCAGCTCCATCGCCGGCACTCATCCCTATCCGGGCGGCAACGTCTACGGCGCCACCAAGGCTTTCGTGTCCCAGTTCTCGCAGAACCTGCGCGTGGACCTGCACGGCACCGGCGTGCGGGTGACCAACGTCGAGCCGGGCCTGGCCGAAACCGAGTTCACCCTGGTGCGCACCGGTGGCGATCAGGCCGCGTCCGAAGCGCTGTATGCCGGCGCCCACCCGATCACCGCCGCCGACATCGCCGAGACCGTCTGGTGGATCGCCAATCTGCCCGCTCACCTCAACGTCAACCGCATCGAGATCATGCCCACCAGCCAGAGCCCGGCGGGGCTGCAGATCTACCGCGAGAACGCGCCTGACTGATTGCTCCCGGGGCCCGTGGTCCGGCCCGAGCGCGCGTCAGCGCAGCTGATCCTCGGGCAGCGCATAGGCAATCACGGCGTCGCCGAGCCGGGTGCCGACATAGCCGTGACCGCCGGCCACGACCACCAGATACTGGCGCCCGTCGCGCCCCAGATAGCTTGCCGGCGTGGACTGACCGCCCGCGGGCAGCCGCGATCGCCACAGCACCTCGCCGCTGCGCAGATCATACGCGCGCACGTAGTAGTCGACCGTTGCCGACAGGAAGGCAACGCCGCCGGCGGTGGTGATCGGGCCGCCGATGCCGGGCACGCCGGTTTCAAACGGCAGCGGAAACGGCGCCATGTCACGCACCGTGCCGTTGACGTGCCGGTAGACGGTCTCGCCGCTGTCGAGATCCACCGCCGCGATATAGCCCCAGGGCGGCGCCTGGCAGGGCAGGCCGAGCGCTGACATGAACGGCTTCAGCACCGCGGCGTAGGGCGCGCCGAAGTTTTCGTTGCCCATCGGATAACCGGGGGCGGAAACAACCTGCTCGAG
The DNA here is from genome assembly GCF_056324145.1 of Wenzhouxiangella sp. YN1. Taxonomy (NCBI): domain Bacteria; kingdom Pseudomonadati; phylum Pseudomonadota; class Gammaproteobacteria; order Chromatiales; family Wenzhouxiangellaceae; genus Wenzhouxiangella; species Wenzhouxiangella sp. YN1. The sequence continues at coordinate 699 of NZ_JBJNIO010000147.1, read as the reverse complement.
CGAATCGGGCCGCGGCACCAGCGTCGAGACAAAGCCCAGATACACCGGCATCGCGAACATGATTCGCCGTTCGGGATCCACCGCGACGCTGCCCCAGTTGAAGATGCCGAAGCTGCCCGGATGGGTCAGCGTGCCGGCCAGGCTCGGCGGGGTGAAGCGGCCCTGATAGTTCAGCTTTGCAAGGCGGATGCGGCACAGCATCTGATCGATGGGCGACAGACCCCACATGTCCGCACCGGTCACCGGCTCGGGCGCAAACGAGATTTTCGACACCGGCTGGGTCGGGGCCGGACGCTCACCGGGCACGGCCTGTTGGGAAACGGGCACTTCCTCGACTGGATGCACCGGCTCGCCGCTGCGTCGATCGAGCACGAAGATTTCGCCCTGCTTGGTTGCCTGAACCAGCGCCGGGACGACCTCGCCATCGACCGTGAGATCGATCAGCGCGGGCGCGGCCGGAACGTCATAGTCCCAGAGATCGTGATGGACGGTCTGGAACGACCACGCCACGGCGCCGGTGGCTGTCAACCCAAAGTAGAAATGTCCCCTTTTCTGCCGCTGTTGAATTTTGAGTGGGTATCATCGCCTCGGAACCCTGTTTGGAGCCGGAGTGATGAGCGCCCAGATTTTCGAAGCCGCCCTTGGCCTGACGCCGCCGTGGTTCATTGCTGACCTGGAATTTGACGAGGCCGCGAGGAC
>NZ_JBJNIO010000146.1:0-100143 GCF_056324145.1 Wenzhouxiangella sp. YN1 | reverse complement strand
TCAAAAATGCCAAATCCTGGCGAATCAATGCCATCCAGACCCACCATCGAGCCGAACCTGCAAGCTGGGTGACCAAAATCCATCAAAGCCGGCTTGACTCAGCGTGAAAGAGGCAGTCTGATGAATAAGCTGGGTTAACTGTTATCCGCGGCGCTCTCAGCTTTCAGATTGGCTCGTTGGGCTGAGTCGAAGCGGGCTCGCTTTGTTCAACCTGCTCGCTCTGCCATTCGCCGTAGGTCTTCCGCGTTGTTTTCTCAAGCCACGTAGTGCGCCCGTTTGCAGGCCGCCCCGATATGACCGCAGCGGCAGCGCTGGGGCTGGAAAAGGCCTGATCCGTGGTGAAATGAATATGGCCTGACGAATCGGCCGCCAGCACGCCGCTGTCTTTCAGTTCATTGTAGAGCGCCTGATAACTGGCATATGTGCTCTTGCTCGACCAGGTCTTGCGCGCTCGGCTGCCGGCCAGCACAACAAGCTCGCCGTCCACTTCCCGGGCTTCTGCCGTGATGTCGTACTTGGGGATTTCCATGACGAACGTCGCCGCCGGCTGGTGCTCGTCGTTCTGCTGTTTGAGTCGTTCGGCAAGCTTTTGCTGATCGCGCAGAAAATCAAAGCCGAGCACCGGCAGAATGATGCGTATCTGTTCTGTAAAGAACGCCATGTCCGCCCGATCGGATTCCGGCAGGTTGCCGTAGTCGTGCGCGGTGCCGTTGAGCAACAGGCAGCCACCCGATTGCCCGGCAAGGGCAATCAGCCGGCTCTCCAGGAACTTTACGTGGGCCTTGGTCAGATTTTCATCCTTGCTGGTCACCAGACAGACTCGTTCCCAGAAGTCCTTGCCGCCCTTGCCGGCCTTGCCCTCTGGCCGGTTGTGCTGCGTCAAGCGGGCGGCCACATCATCGGATTCGCCAATATAAACCTGCGGGCGCATCGGGTTGTCCGGGTCCGGGCCAACCAGAAAGTAGACGCCGGTACGGCCGCATTCCTTGCGCTTGATCAGCTCTTTCAGCTTGCTGCGCGGCCCCGTGAGTGCATGCCCGGTCCAGTTAACGATTTCGGCGGTCAGCAGGCCGTTGGGCGTGCCGTCGACCAGAAAGAGCCGGATACTGCGTCCCTGTTTCATACGGTCTCCGTTTGAGTTGCCTCAGCGGAAGTCGATGAACCTGCTGGCGGCTGCCAGCCGCGCACGTCGATCTTGCCGGTCACGGCGGCGGAGATCAGGGCGGAGCGGCGTTCCTGGAGCAGCTCGATGGCTGATTCAGCTTCTTTCACCAGGGCATCGATGCGGGCGGTTTCTTGGTCGAGGAAGGCCTGGATCATCAGCTGGTCTTCATAGGGTGGCCAAGCTATAGCGAAGTTTCGAACGAAATTATCAGGGACACGCTTTTGACCACCAGCGCCGTACATCTCTGATTCACCGAGCGCACGGAAAGACTCAGAAGTGCTGATCCGGTATAGATAGTCGCTCGTCGTCAAGCTCCCCTTGGGCCGCATGACAATGAGCTCAGTCGTGCCAAAGGCGATTCCCTGCTCGAGGTTACGCATGACAGCCCCTTTGCCGTTTTCAAAACACGGTGTAATCTTTGCAATGGCTACATCGCCCTCACGGGCATAGGTATATCCTGCCAAAACTTCGTCAATTGGTCGCGTTTGATCGAGAGACAGGGTTCCATCTTCTCCTATGGACTCCATAGGAATGAAAGTGACTGGTGTGCCGGGAGCTAAAGAACGGACCTCAGACTTTGATGGGTTCAGCTCAATTGCATATCTCAATCGCTTGACATCCCAATGGGCCGGCACCTGGCCCAGCCACTCCACGCCGGAGTCTTTCATCGGCACGTCAGGGTCCAGCCCCTTGGTGACGGCATGGGAGATCACCGCCTGGCGCTTTTCCTTGAGCAGCTCGATCAAGCGCTGTTGCTCCTCGATCAGCGCGTCGATGCGGGCGGTTTCGTGGTCGAGGAAGGAGGTGATGGAGGCTTGCTCACATAGAGGAGGCGCTGTCACTAAGAGATCAGCCACATCTTCAAGTGAGAGCTGAATTTTCGTCCCGCCATAACCTTGGGAGGACAAATAATTCTTCCCGACATCCGACAACGTCACATAGGCAACCCAGCTAGGCAATAGCTTTCTCTGAAAGAGTCTCACAAGAGCTACATGCTGGCTGACATATGCCGTCTCAATGTCATTCGGGACCACTGCAACTGAGCCAAGGTAGGCAGTAATCGAAAACAGCACATCACCTACCTCGACCTTAGTGCGCTCGCCTTCTGATCCGCTAGGGATATTGACGTGCTGCAGATTGGTCAAATCTAGATCGATATGATCTCGGGTCAAATTTCCAATGCGGATGAATACTGCTCCGTCATCCGCGTAATGTGACGCCCAACCCCGAGATCCACTTGTGAGAAACTCCAGGTCACGCTTGATGGGAAATATTTTCCAATGCGCCGGCACTTCCCCCAGCCACTCCACGCCTGAGTCCTTGTATTCGGGATACCTGGGAAAGCTCATTTCTCGACGCTTCCTTCAGAATTGCTGCCCAATACAGCATGCCACTGATCAGGCAGGTGCATTGCAGACCGGGTTTCAGGGGGCTGCTCCTGGAGCAGGGCAGTCAGCCTGCGCGGCCAGGAAGTTTTTGGATTTATCCGCAGCATCAGGTGTCGCAGCATGGCCAGATGATTGTAAATCGCCCCGGATTTCTTGCCGCACGCTTCCGGGTGCAGCATTTCAGGCATCTTCTTGATGCGGGGGTACTTCTTGACGAACTGTCTGTTCCACACTCGGGCGTGGTGTGCGCACAGGTTTCTCAGGTAGCTGAGATTGTGGAGAACACCATGTACGATTTGCAGCGTTGGCAGGTTCAAATGCCGCATCAGCGTGGTTTGTACCTCCGTTCCGCGGGTCGCCTGTATCCAGCTGGATAGCGCTCCAAAGCTTATTGTTTCTGCGGTGACCCACATCGGTGGCAGACCCGGGTCGGCGTATTTATTCGCGTAGTGTTCCACGAAAACTTCGTTGCTTGCCTTCAGCGCTGCGGCTGCTTTGGCAATCTGATTGGCATGCCAGTAGGGACACTTGAAATGGGCGGCCTGCAAGTAGCCGTGCGGGCCGTGGCTGAGAGAAAAGCTGTTGACCCAGCAAGCGCGAATCGAAACTTCTATGCGTTCCAGGGCTTCGAGCAGCAGAATGCGGAGCTTGCGGTCGAAAACATAGCGCGTAAGCACGTGTTCGAATTCCGTGCCCGCGATAAACTCATGCGAGCGCTCAGCAGCGCGGGGCGCCGGCTTCTCGAATGGAAGCCAGTAGGCGCTCAAGCGGTAATAGCCAATATGTCGCAGGTAGTGGGCGGCGCGCTCGCGATCCGGGATCGACATGCCGCGTCTTTCCAGCAGCTCGATCTGCTCACGCAGGCTGGTGGCGGGCTTGTCGTAGATCATTCTGGCCGCCCCGGAAAAAGCAACCCCCCGGTTTGAGCGTCACCGCAGCGAACTGCGGGATAGGCCTGGGGGGTGTTGTTAAGTGAATAATGCCTCATTTGCGGGGGGGTTGTCAAATCAGCGCTGGCAGCGGCTGTGCAAAAGCCAACTTGTTGACTCTGTTTCATATTGTAATGACAGCGGCAGGCTCACACCGCCATCTCCTCGATCATCTGCTTGATGCGGTCGGTGCAGGCCTTGAGGTCGGCGTCGATTTCCTCCAGCGGGCGCGGCGGGGTGAATTGGTAGAAGTGGCGGTTGAAGGGGATCTCGAAGCCGACGATGCCGACCTCGCCGTCGAGCTCGTCGGTTCTGGTTTCGTCGATCCAGGCGTCGGGCACGTGGGGTTTGACCTCGCGCTCGAAGTAGTCATCGACAGATTCGCCCAGCGGCACGTTTTCATAATCGCGCAGGCCGGTGTCGGGCTCGGGGCGGCCCTTGCTGTCGCGGCAGATGTCGGCGTCCGGGTCGCGCTCGGACAGCGCGTTGAGCACCGCCCGCCGCAGCGGCGCGCTGACCTTCATGCCGTCGGGAAGATGCTGCTTGACGGCGGCATCCAGCGTCTGCAGGAAGGCGTCTCGGCTGGTGAAGAGCTGCTCTGAATCGAGGCTGGCGCAGGCGGCCTTGAGCGCTTCGCGCTGGTCGTCTTCAAGCCTTTGTATGGTGCGTTCCTCATCGAGCCGGGCCAGGCGCTCTTCGCTGGCCTGAAAGTTCAGCCGCAGCGGGCGCTCGATGGTGATGCGCCGGTAGCCGAAGGCCTCGATGGGAAAGATCTTGCTGTGGTCGGTCTCGTCAAAGGCGCCATAGAGGCGCACGATGGCGTCGATATCAGCCTCGGTCAGAAACTGGCGCTTGCTGCCGAGCGATTTGCGCATCTTGCTGTGTCGCTCGGTGGCGTCGATGAGCTGCACCTTGCCGCGGCGCTCGGCCGGCTTGTTGTTGGACAGAATCCAGACATAGGTGGCAATGCCGGTGTTGTAGAACAGATCAGTGGGCAGGCCGACGATGGCCTCGACCAGATCATGCTGCAGTAGGTAGCGGCGAATTTCCGACTCGCCCGAGCCGGCGTTGCCGGTAAACAGCGGCGAGCCGTTGAGGATGATGCCGATGCGCGAGCCGCCGTGGCGGCTGGAGCGCATCTTGCTGACCAGGTGCAGCAAGAACAGCAGCGAGCCGTCGGAAACCCGCGGCAGGCCGGGGCCGAAGCGGCCATCGAAGCCCTTGTGCTTGTGCTCGTCGCCGACTTCCTTGCGCACTTTCTTCCAGTCCACCCCGAACGGCGGATTGGCTAGCATGAAGTCGAAATGCTCGCCGGCCAGCTGGTCGTCGGACAGGGTATTGCCCAGCTTGATGTTGTCCACATCCTGGCCCTTGATGAGCATGTCGGCCTTGCAGATGGCATACGACTCGGGGTTGAGCTCCTGGCCGTGCAGCGACACGCTCATGCCGCCGCTGACCTGCTGGATATAGGCGTCGCTTTCCGACAGGAAGCCGCCGGTGCCGGCGGCCGGGTCATAAACGGTCACGATGCCGCCGGCCTTGAGCCGGTCGTCCTGGCCGGTGAGCACCAGCGAGGTGGCCAGATGGACGACATCGCGCGGGGTGAAATGCTCGCCGGCGGTTTCGTTGGAGCTTTCGGCAAAGCGGCGGATCAGCTCCTCGAAGATCAGCCCCATGCCGAAGTTGGAGATCTTTTCCGGGCGCAGGTCGAACTCGGCAAAGCGCTGCACCACCTGGAACAGCAGGTTGCTGGTGGTCAGCCGCTCGACAAAGTCTTCAAAGTTGAAGTGATCGAAAATCTCGCGCGCGTGGCTGCTGAACGATTCCACGTAGCCCAACAGATCCTGGGCCGTTTGGGTATCCGACAGGCTGGCCAGGGTCAGCGCCGAGCCGTTGAAGAACGGCTGCCCGGCCTCGCGCAGCAGAATCTGCTCGCGCACCGCATCGGGCTTGCCGGCATGCGCCTTCGCCGCCGCCTGCACCGCCTCGCGCGTGGGCGCCAGCACGCACTCCAGCCGCCGCAGCAGGGTAAACGGCAGAATCACCCGCCCGTACTGCGACTGCTTGAAATCGCCGCGCAGCAAATCGGCCACCGACCAGATCCAGGCCGCAACCTGAGAATGATTCTCTGTATTCATGACACCCTTCTTTGTGTTGAGTGGCCACACATCAGCCGCCAACGGCTCAGGGCAGTATATCAACGCGCGGGCTGGCCGCTAAACAGCGCTCAATATCCTGGCCCGGCTCCGAACCCGCCGTGGCATACAGATCAATCCAGGGCGATGTTGCCGAGCGGCGAATACGATAAGCCGAAGACATGATCTGCCCCTTGAGATGAGTTTGGGAGCGGATTGCTGACGCGGCAATGCGCGGGGAAGAGCGGTGCGGAATGGACGCTCACACCGCGGCCGTGGGACGCATCATCGGCTGCTGCGGCCAGTGCCCGATCCACCTGAACTTGCAGCGCGGGAATCGTTCGGACCACCGGCAAACGCGTGGAGCGCTTTGCGCGCACTACATTGTCGAGCCAGGGCAATTCCAACTCCAGCACCTTCTGGTAAAGAAACTGAATGGCGTTCAGCGCCAGATTCTGAGTCGAAGGCGCAACATGCCGATCGACCGCAAGATACGTCAAAAACGCCTCGACATGCCCCTTGCCCAGATCACGAGGATGCCGCAAATCGTGAAACCGGATAAACCGGGGAACCCAGTGCACGTATGCCTGCTCCGTCCGATAACTGTAATGCCCCGTGCGCAACACCCGCCGCATCCGATCCAGCAACTTCTCGCCCATGTTTGCTCTCGCAATGAAACCCGTGGCATATTGAATCGCAGCGAGGGCAAAAAGGCAGCGGCAAACCGGCGCGTCCGGCGGTAGGGAAATTCGGAACTACACGTACGATCCGCCGCATAGCAGCAGCTCAGCCAGACGAAACAAAGAGGCAAGACAGGTGGTTATGCGGGCCAGAACAAAACTTGTCAGACTAAACGGCTCATCCGCCGCCTTAGTCACTAAACTCCGCTTTTCAAACCTAGTTGCTAGTTATACCGTATGAAGGATGAGTCTCACGGCATGAATGATCATTTTCGCCCTACGGGCAGGGAAACTATCCCAGACCAAGCTATCGCCCATGACCTTAAAGGCGCAAACCTGAGAAATAAACAATTTGAACGTTTGGTTGCCAAAAAGAAGCGCTTCACAGATTGCGATTTCAGCTACTCGCAGTTCGACTCAGCATACTTGCATAAGTGTGTTTTTGATTCTTGCAAATTTGTTGGGTGTAAATTTACTAACTCAAACCTTAGAGGTAGTAAGTTTGATGGCTGCGTTTTTGATTACGCAGAGTTTTCCCAAACGCAAGTAGAGCCCGCGATTCTTGATACAGGATGCCCCGGACAGGAAAACCTTCAGCAGAAATTTGCCAGAACGCTTAGGGTGAATTTCCATCAAATTGGAAATTCAGTTGCTGCAAACAAGGCGATCAAAATTGAACTTGAGGCCGGTCGTGTTCATTTGTATAAAGCTTGGCGCTCTCGTGAGGCCTATTACCGAAAGCATTATCCAGGTGTGGCGCGAATTAAGGCTTTCTTAGAGTGGCTTGATTTTGTATTGCTTGATGCGTTCTGGGGGAATGGTGAAAGCTTCATAAAGCTGCTTAGAACGTTGCTTTTGGTAATATTGGCTATTGCATTGGGCGAGGTTTATTTCTTAAAGGATCCAGCCTCACTGACCAGTTACGTTGAGGCAGTAAAAAATGCTCCGCAAGTATTCCTTGGTGTCGCTAAGCCAGATGGGTTTTCAGGCCTGCTATTAGCAGGTATCGCGGCTTTGAGGTATGTAATTCTTGCCTGCTTGGTGTCGATTCTAGTTAAACGGTTTAGTCGTCGATAATGCATATCTACGCTTTTGGCTCAATTTGTCGCGGTGATATTTCTGTTGACTCTGATGTTGATCTGCTGGCCCTTGTGGAAGGTCGGGATTCTCGCCTCAATCCTGAGAAATTTTCGATTTATTCGTATGCGAGAATACTTGAGCTCTGGAAAGCTGGTAATGCATTCGCTTGGCATCTGTCTCTTGAGAGCCGCCTGATTTACGCCGCTGATGGGACTGACTTTCTGAAGAGCTTGGGATCGCCGTCTAAATACTCGGGAGCAGTAGCCGATTGCTTGAAATTTCGAGATATATTTGACTCCTCATTTCAGTCTGTTCAAAAAGGCTCGCCGAGTCTCGTGTTTGAGCTTTCAACGATTTTTCTAGCTTTGCGAAATATCGCAACCTGCTATTCGCTTTCGAGGATGGACAGCCCAACCTTCGGAAGGGATTCGGCGAGAAGGCTTGGCCCGAGAAGCCTGGATGTTGATGAGAGTGTTTACTCTTTGCTAATGCAGGCTCGCCTGCTTTCAACGAGAGGAGCCGGAGACAGTATTGGTGATATCGATCTGGCGATTCTATTGCCGGAGTTGAAGCGCTGCCGATCTTGGATCGATGAACTATGCCATGAGGTAAATTTAAATGGATGAGTTTGTTAGCCGAATGGCGACTCAAAGACATGTTCTGGACATGGTCAACTCAAGACTGGATCTTGACGAAAAGCTCTTCGGACTGTCCTCCAGTGCGATTGACCGTTGGGCGGTGAACAACCGACTTGGGCCATCTTCTAGAGTGGTTAACTTACTGAAGAATATCTCATCCGAGCTCTTTTTTATGGCTACTCGTAGCCAAGAGCCAGTGAGTAGTGAATACGAGCTGAGAAGAGATAAAATTATTGAAGCCGTTGCCGCACTTGCGGATGCGGTATAACCAGTGGCTGTTGTCGGACGCACCTACGCTGCGCTTCGGTGCGCCGCAAAGCCAAGCGTTAGATGAACAACGAGGAAATTGTCGAGTTCGTGGCGCCAGTGACCGTTGGATGGTACTTGCACCCTATAGAGGCAGAGATCGCCCGTGGTCGGCTTGAAAGTGAGGGTATTCCGGCATTTCTTCATTCGAACAACCATTCGCAGGTGAATTGGCCTATTACACTTGCGCTTGGAGGCATTAGGCTGCAGGTGCCGTCGTGCGCGGCCCGAGAGGCGATGGAGATCCTGCAATCTGTAGTTCCGCTTCCAGATAGTGAGGAGGAGATAGCTTGCCCTTCTTGTGGAAGCTTAGATACTAAGTCCGAAGAGACATCTTGGGAAATTGCCTTCTTAGTGGTGCATTTTCTCCATTTGCCACTGCCATTTAGGCGCGGTGGGAGAAGGTGCCAAGCGTGTGACAGAAAATGGCATTAGAGACACTGTCATCTAACAAATCGCTCAAGTACGTTCCGGCCCTTCGGGCCTCCACCGGACGCGGCTAAAGCCGCGCCGCTTAGCTCAGACGTGTGTGCCGGGCATGGCACGAAGCTGGGGAGGTGAAAGTCCTCCCACCAGGTATTCGCAGAGCCGAAGGTTAGGAGAAGGGCAAGGGCGTTATCGCGAGGTGGCGTCTGGAGGAAGCCCAATCCAAAGCGGCGGGGCGACGAACAGGAACTGGATATGAGGTGTGACGTAGACGGGGCCAGTGGGCACGTGACCATGAAGCCCTCCATCTGCATCGGGTCTGCGTTTTATAAATCCAGCGTTTGCGCCGTGAAAGTTTCGTGTCTTACCCCGGGAGGTCTCCCCGGTGCGCTGGAGACGGCGCTGAGCGTCGAGCAATTGGCGCTGATCGCCAGGGAGAAGTCAGCCGAGGGCATAGTAGATGGGTGGCGCCATCGAAGGCCCGAACGATGAACGAGGACGATTGACCGAGTATGAGCCACCGGACCGCCTCAGAGAATCGACGCGAGTCGGCCGTGCCAAGTGCACGGGAGGAATCGGCGGCTGGGGAAAGGATCGCTTCGGCCTCACCATCAACCGCTTCGCTGTGGGACCAAGTGCTCGAACGCAGCAACCTGCAGCGGGCACTGAAGCAAGTACGCCAGAACAAAGGCGCGCCGGGCATCGACGGTATGCGCGTCGATGCACTGCCGGACCTCCTTCGCCAGAACTGGCCGATGATCCGCGACCAACTGGAAGCGGGGCAATATCGCCCGCAACCGGTCAAACGCGTGCGGATTCCCAAGGCCGACGGACGGGAACGCCTGCTGGGCATCCCGACGGTTCTGGACCGCTTCATTCAGCAAGCCATTGCGCAGGTGATATCGGCGCAATGGGAGCCCCACTTCCATCCGCGCAGTTACGGCTTCCGGCCGGGCAGATCGGCGCAGCAGGCGGTCAGACGCCTGCAAGCCGATGTCCGGTCGGGCCGCCGATGGACGGTGGACCTGGACCTGGCGGCCTTCTTCGACCGGGTCAACCATGACCGGTTGATGCACCGGCTCAAGGTCCATGTCCCGGATCGTCGTCTCCTGCGACTGATCAACCGTTTTCTGACGGCTGGCGTGCTGGATGGGGACCACTTGAGCCCGACCGATGCCGGCGTGCCGCAAGGCGGCCCGCTGTCTCCGGTACTGGCCAACGTGATGCTGGACGAACTGGACTGGGAGCTGGACCGGCGCGGCCACCGCTTTGTCCGATATGCTGACGACTGCCAGATCCTGGTGGGTAGTCATCGAGCGGGCGAGCGGGTGATGGACAGCGTGTCGCGCTTGATCGAAGACTCACTCCGGCTCGAAGTGAATACACGAAAGAGCGCGGTCGATCGACCATGGAAGCGCCAGTTCCTGGGCTTTACGGTCACCCGCGGGTCTCACCGGCTCAAAGTGTCACCCAAGGCGCTGCACCGATTGAAGACCCACCTGCGGGTATTGACCCGCCGCACGCGAGGCCACCGTTTAGCCGATGTCGTGGCAGACCTGAGAGACTACCTGCTTGGTTGGAAAGCGTACTTCGGAATGGCCGAGGTACCGAGCCCGCTGCGCGAGATCGACAAATGGCTGCGGCGACGACTACGCTGTTATCTCTGGAAGCAATGGGGTCGCTCGGGCTACCGCCAACTGCGCCGAATGGGCGTGAGTGTACGCGAGGCCTGGCAGACGTCGAAATCGGCCCACGGGCCGTGGCGGCTATCGCACACCCCGGCGTTAAGACGGGCCCTGCCCGCGAAGTACTTTGCTGACCTGGGGCTACCGAGCCTGGTGGCGCGGTAGCGATGTTCATCGAATCGCCGTGGTACGTGATCCGTATGCCCGGTGGTGTGGGAGGAGAGGCATCGTAAGGTGCCTCCCTATCCCGATTGGGTGTCAATGTGCAGACCTTACGCTGGTAGGTGACCTCGCGCCTACGGTACGGATGGAGCAAATAACGTGACGCTTTTGGGCATTAGTTTGATCTTGGCCGTTTTCTTCTGCGCGCTTGTTGCCGGATTCCTGTTTGCATTCGCGGTCGTCGCGATGCCGGGATTGAAATCACTCAGCGACGGTGATTTCATCCGGGCATTTCAAGGAATGGACGGCATCATCCAGAACAACCAACCTTTGTTTGTTGCGATCTGGCTTGGCTCGATCGCTTCGGTCGTTGCGAGCGCCGGCTTAGGATTTATGTACCTCGGCGGGCCAGACGGTGCTCTGCTGTTGATAGCAGCGACCGTATATGTCTTTCTCGTTCAGCTTCCAACCTTTCGGATCAATATTCCACTCAACAATTACATTCAATCACTCGATACGAGCTCGATGGCAGAGGACGCTTTGGAGGAGGCGCGTAAACGGTTTGAGCCAAAGTGGGTCCGGTGGAACAACTTACGAACAGTATCATCGTGTGTTGCCGTCTTCATCTTGATAGCTGTTTTGTATCGCTACTGAGGCGGAGTGCAATTGATGAGGATGACACCCAACAAATCGCTGCAGGTGACGTTTGACCCGCCACCTACTTTTGCTATCGCAAAAGCAGGGGTCGCCTCAAACGCACCGGAGCTCAGGGGGTAATCCCCCCATTTTTGGTGCGCCTCAGAAGTAGAGCCTAGGCTACAAGGGCCAACTTCTGTTTCGGGGTGATGCCACCCAAGGCCATGTTCGGCCGTTCGTGATTGTAGGTCCAGAGCCATCGCGTTGCATACTCTCGGACCTGGTCAATCGTTCTAAATAGGTACTGATTGAGCCAATCGTAACGGACTGTTCGGTTATAGCGCTCGACATAGGCGTTCTGCTGCGGCTTTCCAGGCTGGATGTGCTGGATCTGGATCTCGTGCTTCTCGGCCCAGGCTCTCAGCGCCTCGCTGATGTACTCCGGACCGTTGTCGCATCGCAGCAGTGTGGGCTTTCCACGCCACTCGATAATCTGCTTCAGGGTCCGTATGACGCGCTCGGAGGGCAGTGGGAAGTCGACCTCGATGCCCAGCCCTTCGCGGTTGTAGTCGTCGATCACATTAAGCAGGCGGTAGGGGCGGCCACACTCGAGGCTATCGTGCATGAAGTCCATCCACCAGGTCTCGTTCATCGCGGTCGGGACCGCCAGAGGCTCGGGCACTTCCCGAACAATGCGATTCTTGGGCTTGATCCGCAGATTCAGCTCCAGCTCGCAGTAGATCCGGTAAACCCGCTTGTGATTCCATCGGGAGCCCTTAACGTTGCGCAGGAACAGAAAGCACAGCCCGAAACCCCAGTTCTTCTGGTTGTGGGTCAGCCGGACCAGCCAGTCGGCGATCTCGGCATTCTCGTCTGAGAGTTTCGGCTTGTACCGATAGCAGTTCTGGCTGATAAACAGCGCCTCGCAAGCCAGGCGAATGCTGATGTCGCGGCCCTCGACCGCTTCCCTGGCCATCTCTCGACGTCGAGATGGCCTTAGAGCTTTCCCTCGATGACCTCCTGGCGAATCTCGGCCTTGATCCGCTCCTCGGCGTACATCTTCTTCAACCGGCGGTTCTCGGCCTCGAGCTCCTTAAGGCGGGCCATCAGCGAGGCATCCATGCCGCCGAACTTGGCTCGCCACTTGTAGAACGTCGCACTGCTCATGCCGTGCTCGCGGCACAGGTCGGGAACCGGGGTACCGGCCTCGGCCTGCTTGAGAATGGCGAGGATCTGGTGGTCGCTAAAGCGTGATTTGCGCATGTGGAATCTCCTGTTGCTTCATTATGAGAATATTCCACTTCTGAGCAACACCAATTCCCGGGGGGATTACCTGATCACCGGTAGCGCATCGGCTGACTTCAATGCGCGAGCTCGGTTCGGGGAAATCTCCGACGCGAGGCTGGGCCAGCGCTCTCCGGCAGTTTTCGGGTAAGGAGCGGCGGTTCTGCGGGGGTTTGGCAGCGTTCCGGGTTTTCGGCGACAATAGCGGGCTGTTTCGTCTTTGGAGAGTCTGAACCATGTCCACGCCCAAGATCATTTACACGCTGACGGATGAGGCGCCGTTTCTGGCCACCCAGTCGCTGTTGCCTATTATCGACGCCTTTACCGACACGGCCGGCGTAGCGATGGAGACCCGCGATATTTCGCTGGCCGGGCGTATTCTGGCGCAGTTTTCCGATCGTCTCGATGACGATCAGAAGGTCAGTGATGATCTTGGCGAGCTGGGGCGGCTGGTGTTTGACGAGTCGGCCAATATCATGAAGCTGCCCAACATCAGCGCCTCGCGGCCGCAGCTCAAGGCGGCCATTGCCGAGCTGCAGGGCAAGGGTTTTGCGCTGCCCGACTACCCCGATGAGCCGCAAACCGACGACGAGCGCGATATTCAGGCTCGCTATGCGCGCGCCATGGGCAGCGCCGTCAACCCGGTGCTGCGGCAAGGTAATTCCGACCGCCGTGCGCCGCGCGCCGTCAAGGCCTTTGCGCGCAAGCATCCGCATCGCATGGGCCAGTGGAGCAACGACTCGAAGACCCACGTTGCCCACATGGACGACCATGATTTCTACGGCAGTGAAAAATCGGCCACGCTCGAGTCGGCAGGCAGTCTGAGCATCACCTTTCATGGCAAGGACGGCAGTCAGACTGCGCTGCGCGACCCGGTCGAGGTCGAAGAGGGCGAGATTGTCGATGCCGCGGTCATGAGCCGTCGCGCCCTGGCCGATTTCGTCGCCCGCCAGATCGACGATGCGCGCGAGAAGGGGGTGCTGTTCTCGGCCCACTTCAAGGCCACCATGATGAAGGTCTCCGATCCGATCATGTTTGGCGTGGTTGTCAGCGAGTTCTTCAAGGATGTGCTGGAAAAGCACGGCGATGTGCTCGATGAGGCCGGCTTCAGCCCCGATAACGGCCTGGGCGATCTTTACGCCTGTCTGGACAAGTTGCCGGCCGATACTCGAGAGTCCATCAAGGCCGATATTGCCGCTCAGTATGAGCAGCGGCCGTCGCTTGCCATGGTCAACTCTCACAAGGGCATCACCAATCTGCACGTGCCTTCCGATGTCATCATCGACGCTTCCATGCCGGCCATGATTCGTGACTCCGGCAAGATGTGGAACGCCGATGACGAGCGCCAGGACTGCAAGGCACTGATTCCAGACCGCTCTTATGCCCGCATGTATCAGATCGTCATCGAAGACTGTCAGGCCAACGGTGCTTTCGATCCGGCCACCATGGGCACTGTGCCCAACGTCGGGTTGATGGCCAACAAGGCCGAGGAATACGGCTCGCACGACAAGACCTTCCAGATTCCGGCCGCCGGCGTGGTCAAGGTGACCGACGACAACGATCAGGTCATCTTCGAGCATGCAGTCGAAGAAGGTGACATCTGGCGCATGTGCCAGACTCGGGATGTGCCGGTACGCGACTGGGTCAAGCTGGGTGTGACCCGCGCTCGCCTGTCGGGCATGCCGGCGGTGTTCTGGCTGGACGATCAGCGCGGTCACGATGTGCAGGTGCGCGCCAAGGTGGAGCGTTATCTCGAGGACCACGACACCGACGGGCTCGACATTCGCATCATGACGCCCGAAGCGGCCATGAGGCACTCGCTGGAGCGCATTCGCCGCGGTGAAGACACCATTGCCGTGACCGGCAACGTGCTGCGTGACTACCTGACCGACCTGTTTCCCATTCTGGAGCTGGGCACCAGCGCGAAGATGCTTTCCATCGTGCCGCTGATTGCCGGCGGTGGGCTGTTTGAAACCGGTGCGGGCGGCAGCGCACCCAAGCATGTTCAGCAGCTGCTTGAAGAAAACCACCTGCGCTGGGATTCGCTGGGCGAATTCCTGGCCTTCGGGGCCTCGCTGGAACACCTGTCTCAGGCCTACGACAATGCCCGGGCCGGCGTGCTGGCAGAAACGCTCGACACCGCGACCGGTCGACTGCTCGACAACGGCAAATCGCCCAGCCGCAAGGTCGGTGAGCTCGATAACCGCGGCAGCCATTTCTATCTGGCGCTTTACTGGGCCGAAGCCCTGGCCGCCCAGGACAAGGATGCCGAGCTCAAGGCAGCCTTTGCCGACATCGCCGGCCAGCTGCGCGATAACGAAGAGCGCATTGTCGAAGAGCTCAACGAGGTGCAGGGTAGGCCCGTGGACATGGACGGCTATTACAAGCCAGATGCTGACAAGGTGAAGTCCGTCATGCGCCCCAGCGCCACTCTGAACCGCATTCTGGATGCCTTGAAAGACAAAGCCTGACCTTCGCATTCTTCGCAAGAACGCGGCTGCCAGGCGGCCGCCAGAGGCTCCTGCACTGACTCGGTGCAGGAGCCTTTGCCTATCTGGGTGGGCTGCAAGCCCACCGGCTACAGGGTTTTCCTGCGAGGTTTCCGTACGCTTCGGGAGCCTCTCGCGCCGGGCCCTGCGTTATGATTCATGTCTGCCCGTTTTGCGCGGCGGAAACGAACGCGCCCGCGCACTGCGCCGACTCTGGCAGGCACGGTCGGGTTTGAGCCCGTCCGTCGTCGTTTGACGGGCATCATTCCAGCCATGGCAATCAATCGAGAGCGTGATGAATCAAACCGCAGCGCACAGCATGACTCCGGCAACGGACAAGGTTTCGACCCGTGTCTACCCGGCCCGCAGCCTGAAGGTGCTCTCCTGGGCCGAGGTGGCGCGCCTGTCGGACGCGACCGCAGAGGTCGGGGAGCTCTTGCGGCAGGTGGCGCTGGCCGTGCTCACCTCGGGTGAGCAGGGCGATGATGCCGAGCGCATGCTCGAAACCTATCGCGACTTCCGCATCGAGGTGCATCAGGTCAATCGCGGCATGCGCATCGATCTGGAAAATGCACCGGGCCGAGCTTTTGTCGATGGCAAGATGATTCGCGGCATTCGCGAGCTGCTCTCGGCGGTGATTCGCGACATCGTCTATTTCCACACCGAGATTCATCCCAGCCCGTATTTTGATCTCGACAGCTCCGAAGGCATCACCAACACGGTCTTCGAGATTCTGCGCAACGCCCGGCTGCTCGATACCGAAATCGAACCGCGCCTGGCGGTGTGCTGGGGCGGCCACTCGATCAGCAGCGAAGAATATGACTACTCCAAGAAAACCGGCTATCAGCTGGGTTTGCGGGGCATGGACATCTGCACCGGCTGCGGCTCGGGCGCGATGAAGGGGCCGATGAAGGGTGCCACCATCGGCCACGCCAAGCAGCGCACCCTGCCGGGCCGCTACGTGGGCATTTCCGAGCCCGGCATCATTGCGGCCGAGTCACCCAATCCGATCGTCAACGATCTGGTGATCATGCCCGATATCGAAAAGCGGCTCGAGGCTTTTGTGCGCCTGGGCCACGGCATCATCGTGTTTCCCGGCGGGGTGGGTACGGCTGAAGAGATTCTCTACCTGCTGGGGGTATTGCTCAACCCGGAAAACAGCGACATGCCGTTTCCCCTGGTGTTCACGGGCCCGGAATCGGCGCGCGACTATTTCGAGGAGATCGACCGCTTTGTTGGGCTGACGCTGGGCGAGGCGGCGCGCAAACGCTACCGCATCATCATCAACGACCCGGCGGCGGTGGCGCGCTACATGGCCGAAGGCATGCAGCGCGTGCGTCAGTGGCGGGTTGATACCAACGATGCCTTCTATTTCAACTGGATGCTCAAGACCTCTCCTGATTTTCAAGCGCCGTTCGAGGTCACCCACGAGAACATGGCCGGGCTCGACATTGCTTTCGGCTTGCCATCTCACGAGATGGCCGCCAACCTGCGGCGGCTGTTTTCAGGCATCGTCACCGGTAACGTCAAGCCCCACGGGCTGCGCGCCATCCGCGAACACGGGCCTTTCCAGATTCGGGGCGAGCCGGCCATCCTGCGGGCCCTGGATGATCTGCTCAGGCGTTTTGTCGACCAGCAGCGCATGAAGCTGCCCGGCGGCAAGCCGTATCAGCCCTGCTATCAGATCGTGGATTGAATCAATGCCCGGCAGCCGGGTCGGGTGGCGAGGCATTCGGGCGGGATGAATCCGACGCCGGCCGGTGAATGCGGTAAGCTTTGTTCCCATGGTAAACAGGCCTTCTGAAAACGACTCTGATGCGCTGCTGGAGCTGACCCGCGAGCTGATTTCGCGCGCGTCGGTAACGCCCGAAGATGCTGGCTGCCAGCCGCTGATTGCCAATCGGCTGGAGGCGGCGGGCATGACCGTCGAGTCGATCGATGTCGAAGACGTACGCAACCTCTTCGCCCGGCACGGCAGCGGCGCGCCGCACTTGATGCTCATAGGGCATACCGACGTGGTGCCGTCGGGGCCGGAAGCGGCCTGGCGCTCGCCGCCGTTCGAACCCGAGATTCGTGACGGTGTGCTGTATGGCCGCGGTGCGGCCGACATGAAATCTTCGGTGGCGGCTTTCGTTCTGGCGCTGGAGGCGTTTCTTGCCGCCCGCCCGGATCATGCGGGCACCATCTCCATTCTGCTGACCTCCGACGAGGAGGGGCCGGCCCGCTACGGCATTCGCGCTGTGGTGCCCGAGCTCGAAGCGCGCGGCCTGATGCCGGATGCCTGCCTGGTTGGCGAGCCCTCCAGCCGCGATCGTCTGGGTGATGTCATCCGGATCGGAAGACGCGGTTCCATCCAGGGGCAGCTGCTGGTGCACGGCGTTCAGGGGCATACGGCCTATGCCGATCCGCAGGACAATCCTGCCCACCGGGCCGGGGCCCTGCTGGCCGAGCTGGGCCGCCTCGAGTTCGATGATGGCGACGAGTTCTTCCCGCCCACGCGGCTGCAGATCTCCAACCTGCGCGCCGGCACGGGCGCCGACAATGTCACCCCCGGCGAGCTCGAGGTCCTGTTCAACCTGCGCAACAACCCCAACACCTCCGCCGACGAGCTGGAGGCGCGCCTGCGCGCGCTGATTCAGAAGTGTGACCCCGGCCGCTGGGAGCTTCACTGGCGGGTCTCCGGCGAGCCCTTCGGGCCGGCGACCGGAATACTGCCCGGCATCGTGCAAGCGGCCTGTGTGGATCTTCTGGGCGTGGAGCCGACGCCGGATACCAGCGGCGGGACGTCCGACGGTCGCTTTTTCGGACCGCGCGGCATCCCCGTTGTCGAGCTGGGCCCGGTCAATGCAACCATTCATCAGGTCGATGAATGCATCGCGGTCGATGAATTGCTCTTGTTGCCGGGCCTGTATCGTCGCATCATCGAAGATACGCTCGCGTCCGGGAAGGCCTCGTGCGCGTCATCCTGATCGCCCTGCTGGTGGTCTTGCTGTTCCTGCAGGTACAGCTGTGGCGGCAGTTCAGCGAGGTCAGCACCCTGGGCGAGCTGGTCGAGCAGCAGCAAAAGCGAAACCAGGAGCTCGAGCGGCGCAACGCGGCGCTGGCCGCCGAGGTTGAAGATCTGCGTGCCGGCCTGGAGGCGATCGAAGAGCGGGCCCGCTCGGAGCTGGGTCTGATCCGGGACGGCGAGTCCTTCTTTTTGATCGTCGACCCCGAGGATGCGGAACCGCAAGGGTAGCTGCCGTGGCGGTGCGACAGTTCGCCAATCTGACCTTCAATCCGGACGACGGCCAACTGGCGACCGCCGGCGGCCGCGGCGTTCAGCTGCGCCCCAAGGCCGCGCGGTTGCTGGAGTGTCTGCTTGATCATGCGGACGAGGTGGTCACGCGCGAGCGGCTGGTCGAAGCGGTCTGGGACGAGAGCACGGTGGTCGATTTCGAGTCCGGCCTGGCCGCACTGCTGCGTGAGCTGCGCCAGGCCATTCGTTCTCTCGATGGCCCTGCGGAACTGATCGAGACCTTGCCGCGACGCGGCTATCGGCTCAATGCCGCGGTTGAGCGTTCTGCCGGGGTGCGTCCCGTGCGGCGCTCGCGGCGCGGGCGCTGGCCGACCGTGTTGACCGCCATTGTTCTGCTGCTGGCTGCGGTCAGCTACGGCCTTTTGCGACCACCTGCCGGTACCGCACCTGAACCGGCGCAGTGCAGCGTGGCCATCCTGCCGTTCACGGTCTATCAACCGCCCCCGGGGCTTGCCGGCAAGGCCGATCTGCTGCTTGCAGACCGCCTTCTGGGGATGCTGCTGCGCGCGCCGCTGGCGGGCATGAGCCTGGTGGGGCGCACCAGCCTTCAGCCCTATATCGGGCGCAGCGATGTGGCCGCAGCGGTAGCTCAAGACCTGGGCGTCGACTGGTTGATCGAAGGCACGGTGCAGCCCGCCGGGGCAGGGCAATGGCGCATCCAGGCGCGTTTGCTGGAGCTGCCGGCCGGCCGCGTGCTGTGGTCTCAGAGCGTGACCTTCACGCCGGAGCAGACGCAGGATCTGGACGCAGTGATGACGCCGCTGACCGATTCTCTTGCGAGTGCCTGGCCCCGCCTTTGTCCAACTCGTTGATGACAGGCGGATTTCATGACAATTTCAGGCTGCTTTCATGGACTGGTCGCCGGCGCGGCGCCATCATTGTCATCAAATCACATAGCAGGAAAGGGCAATGAGAACTTTCAATCGTGTTTTTCTGACGCTTTCGGTGCTGGGGCTCGTCGCCATCGGGCAGCCGGCAATGGCCGATGTTCCGTTTGCCAAGTGGGGCAGCAAGGATGCAGCCAAGGTCGTGGGAACGGTTGGCCGGCAGGCCGCGTACATCTATCCGGTCGAATTCATTCGCGTTGATGACGACAATATCGGCGAGCGCGAGGTCATGTGGCTGGAGCCCGGCCGTTACGAAATATCCGTTCGTGCGGGGGTCATCAATCCGCCGCGCCTCACCCGCTCGGGCGCGCGCCTTGGTGATAATGCCAACCGCATCGAGCTGGAGCTCGAGGCCGGCAAGGTGTACCACGTCGGGCTGCGTTACAACGTGGACAATTATCGCTCTCCCTATTCCACGGTGCTCTATCGCGTTGAGGATCAGGAATGAGTCAGGAGCGCGACACGAGCCCCGGATTCGCCTGGGGCAGCCCGTCTGCCAGGGGGCGCATCCGGGTGCATCCGGAAGACTTCCGGGTCGCTGAGATCCTGGGCCACGAACCTGACGGGCAGGGTGAGCATCTATGGCTTTGGGTGTCCAAGCGCGAGCGCAATACGGTGGATGTGGCGGCAGATCTGGCGCGGGCCGCCGGGATCCGTCCGCGCGAGGTGGGCTTTGCCGGCCTGAAAGACCGTAATGCCGTCACCGGCCAGTATTTTTCGCTGCATCTGGCCGGGCAGCCCGACCCGAACTGGCAGCGGTGGGCGATCGAGGGTGTAACCATCGAGTCGGCCGCGCGCTGTTCGCGCAAGATCAGACGCGGACGTCTGCGCGGCAATCGTTTCGAGCTGGTCGTGCGCGATATTGAAGCTGACCCGGCAGCATTGGAGCGGCAGCTCAAGGCGGTTTGCGATCACGGCGTGCCCAACGGATTCGGCGAGCAGCGCTTCGGCGGCAACAACGTTGCCCGGGCCCTGTCGCTGTTTCGCGGCGAGCTGCACAGAAAACCCTCGAAGACCAAGCGCGGGTTCTATCTGTCTGCCGCGCGCAGCCTGGTGTTCAATCACGTGCTGGCCGAGCGGATTCGGGACGGCAACTGGAACCAGTTGATCGACGGTGACCTGGCCATGCTTGACGGCAGCCGCTCGTTTTTTGTTGCTGACGCCAATGACCCCGACCAGGTTCGCCGCTGCGCCGAGCAGGACATCCACCCCAGCGGCCCGCTGCCGGGGCAGGGTGACAGCCCGGCCGAAGGCGCGGCAGCCGAGATCGAGCGCCGCCAGTTCGAGGCTCACCGCGAGCTGATCGAGGGTCTGGCGAGGTTCGGCATGAAACAGGAGCGCCGGCCTCTGCGAATGCGTGTCAGCGAGCTGGAGTGGTCGTTTGCCGACGAACACACTCTGAAGCTGGCATTTTCGCTTGGCACCGGCAGTTACGCCACCGCGGTCTTGCGCGAGCTGGTTGATTACGAGTGAGTTGAATCCGTGGTTACCCGCTTTTCCGTTGCTTACTGCAGCGGCCAGTAGACATACACCGCGGCCGCAGCGCTGCCGGCGGCGATGACGCCCAGCGTAATCCACAGCCAGGTGCGGCTCTTGCGCGGTTCGGCGTCCTTGAGCACGCTCGGCGGGCGCAGCCCGGGAGCCTGCAGCACGAAGCGATATTCGCCCATACGGATTTCATCTCCGGACTTCAGCGGGCGGCGCTGCACCGGCTCGCCGTTGATCCAGACCTTGCCGGCGGGTTCGAACATCAGTATCTCGCCGTCGTAGACAATCCGGGCGTGGCGCTCCATCAAGCCATCAAGGCGGATGTCGGCGTCTTCGGCCGAGCCGATGGAGGTGTCCTGTTCAAGCGGAAAGTTCTGGCCGGTAATCGATCCGGAGGCGGCTTTCAGACGAAATTGCATCTTGGTCTCGCGGCTGTGGTTGATTCTGGTGGCTATTCTAGCGCTCAGGATGGGGTTCACGCCGAGCCGCGTGGTGGCGGGAGCCAGCAGAGAAAGGCTGGCTCGCCACGGGCTCGCGTGGGGGCGTAAACCCCGGGAACGGGGGAAAGCGCCGAAGGTCACGCAAAGCCTGTACTTTCAGGCTCTCCGGATCAGGCCCGACGAGACGTCGGGCCTGACGCACTCCGGGGATTTACCTATACCTGATCGAGGGCCGTCGACAGGTCGGCAATCAGGTCGTCGACGTCTTCGATGCCCACCGACAGGCGGATCAGGCTGTCGCTGATACCGAGCTTGTCGCGGTTTTCCTTGGGTACCGAGCCGTGGGTCATGATGGCCGGGTGGTTGACCAGCGACTCGACGCCGCCCAGCGATTCGGCCAGGGCGAACAGCTGGGTGTTTTCCAGAAAGCGGCGGGCGCGGGCCAGGTCGCCGCCAATATCGAAGCTGACCATGCCGCCAAAGCCCGACATCTGCTTTTCGGCCAGTGCCTTCTGCGGATGATTGTCGAGGCCGGGGTAGATGACCTTCTCGACCTTGGGGTGTTTGCTCAGCCATTCGGCGATGCGGCCGGCGTTGTCGCAGTGGGCCTGCATGCGCAGCGCCAGGGTCTTGACCCCGCGCATGACCAGAAAGGAGTCGAACGGCCCCTGGACGCCGCCGGCGGAGTTCTGGATGAAGCCGATGTCCTCGGCCAGTTTGTCGTCGTTGACCACCAGCGCACCGCCAACCATGTCGGAGTGGCCATTGAGATACTTGGTCACCGAGTGGACGACGATATCGGCACCCTGAGTGATGGGGCGCTGCAGCATCGGCGTGGCAAAGGTGTTGTCGACCACCAGCATGGCGCCTGCCTCGCGGGCCAGCTCGGCCATGGCGGCAATGTCGACCAGCTGCAGCATGGGGTTGGTGGGCGTTTCGACCCAGATCATTTTCGTCTTGTCGGTCAGCGCTGCCCGCGCCGCGTCGGTGTCGGCCAGATCGACAAAGCTGAACTCCAGCCCCGAAGCCGGCCGCCGCACGCGCTCGAACAGGCGCCAGGTGCCGCCGTAGAGATCGTGCATGGCGAGCACATGGTCGCCCGGTTCGAGCAGATTCATCAGCGCGTCGGTTGCCGCCATGCCCGAGGCAAACGCAAAGCCGTGACTGCCGCCTTCCAGGTCGGCGATGCAGGCTTCCCAGGCCCGGCGAGTGGGGTTGTGCGTGCGCGAATACTCAAAGCCCTGGTGGTCGCCCGGGCTTTTCTGCACGTAGGTGGAAGTCTGGTAAATCGGGGTCATGATGGCCCCGTTGGAAGGATCCGGCGACTGGCCGGCGTGAATGACGCGTGTTGCAAGCTTGCTCATGTTGATTGACTCGTTTGATCGTTGGTTTGTTGGCTGGTTGGCCTGAGCGCCAGGTTCCGGAGCCTCTTGACCCCGGTGTCTTTTGACCCGGGGGCCAGAGTTATCGGTCGGCGCGGCGGCGCAGATAGTTCAGTAGATCCACCCGCGTGATCAGGCCCATGAATTCCTCGCCGTCGAGGACGATGACAACCAGGTCGCGGTTGAAGATCGGCAGCAGCTCGTCGATGCCGGCGTTGACCTGTACGGCCTCGAGCTGGGTGACCATGGCCGTGGATACCGGCTCGGCAAAGCCTTCTTCCCGATCGTAGACGGCCAGCAGCAGGTCGGATTCGTCGATGATGCCGACGATTTTGTCTCCCTCGATGACCGGCAGTTGGGAAACATCATAGAGTTTCATGCGCTTGTAGGCGTTGGACAGTGGCTCGTCGGGGCCCACGATGATGGCGTCCCGGCTCGCGGCCGGCCTGGCGATGAGGTCGCGCAGGTCACCGTGCTGTTCAATATCGAGAAAGCCCTGCTCGCGCATCCAGGTGTCGTTGTACATTTTCGACAGGTACTTGTTGCCGGTGTCGCAGACGAGTGTGAGCACTTTTTTCGGTTCGGTCTGCTCGCGGCAATATTTCAGCGCGGCGGCCAGCAGGGTGCCGGTGGAAGAGCCGCCGAACAGGCCTTCCTTTTCCAGCAGCATGCGGCCGGTCAGAAAGCTCTCCTTGTCCGAAATTGAATAGGCTTTGCGAACGCGCGTGAAGTCGCTGATGCTTGGCAGAAAGTCCTCGCCAATGCCCTCGACCGTCCAGCCGCCAGCATCCTCCGGGATGTTGCCGGTGGCAATGTATTCGGCCAGGATCGAGCCCTCCGGGTCGGCCAGAACCAGCTCGAGCTCAGGCGCAGCTTTGGCAAAGTACCGCGACAGGCCGGTGACCGTGCCGCTGGAGCCCGCGCCCACGACCACTGCGTCAAGCTCGTTGTTCATCTGCTCGAGAATTTCCGGCCCGGTGTCTTCCTCGTGTGTTCTGGGGTTGTCGGGGTTGCCGAACTGGTTGATGAAGTAGCTGTTTTCGGTTTCTTTGGCCAGTTTTTCGGCCAGATCCTGATAGTACTCCGGGTGGCCCTTGCCCACGTCCGAGCGCGTGATCACCACTTCTGCGCCCATGGCCTTGAGGTTGGAGATCTTTTCGCGGCTCATCTTGTCCGGAATCACCAGGATCAGGCGGTAGCCTTTCTGGGCGGCAACCAGGGCCAGGCCCAGGCCGGTGTTGCCGGCGGTGCCTTCGATGATGGTGGCGCCGGGCTTGAGGTCGCCGCGACGTTCGGCTTCCTCGATCATCTTCAGAGCAATGCGGTCTTTGATGGAGCCGGCCGGATTGTAGTCTTCGAGCTTGAGGTAGAGCTCGCAGGGGCCGGTATCGAGGTTGCTCACACGCACGATCGGTGTGTTGCCGATCAGTTCAAGGGTGTTGCCGTGGACGCTCATGTAAAACGCTCGGGTCGGAAGGGTTGCCAACCGAGCACGATAGCGCAAACGGCCCTTGGCGGGCAAGCTGCGACCGAATCGAGCACCGGTTCAGGCGCCCGGCCCGGCGGCCGGGCGTCAAAAACGATGCGGTGGGTTCGGGCTCAGGCGGCCTGGTTCTGTTCCATGATCCGGGTGAGCTCGTCTTTGGTGCGCAGCTTTTCACGCTTGAGATCATTGAGCGCCAGGTCTTCCATCGGCGCGGTGCCGTTTTCAGCGGCGGCAACGCGTTTGTCGAGCTTCTGATGGTAGTTGTAGAGTCGGCGGAAGTCCTCGTTCTCGTTGAACAGGGTTTCCATCTGGTCGGGCTGGTTTTCGAACATGGGCAGACTCCTTGTCATTCGGGGTCGTGAGAAGACGTGCGTTGCCGAACGGCGCGCACAGAAAACAACGGGCCGCACTGAGGCGGCCCGTGAAAGCTCGGGAATGAGAGGCTGCGCCGCCGGAAAGACGTCCGGGAAACCGGACCAGCGGCGGCTGGATGCTGCGAGCAGGTCACTCGAGTATTCAACCATCACACCTACTTTATAGCGTCAACTCTCCGGATGTTCAAGGGAAGGCACCGGGCTCGATCTGCGCCATTGCCGGCAAGGCAGCCTCAGTCGTTGAGCAGAATCACGTCGACCCGACGGTTCTTGCGGCGGCCCTCGGCCGTCTCGTTGCTGGCAATGGGAAAGTCCTCACCCATGCCGACGGCCTGAATGCGGTCCCTGGCAATTCCCTGCTCGCTCAGGGCGTCACGGACGGATTCGGCGCGCTGACGCGAGATGCGCATATTGGCACTGGCGGATCCGGTGGAATCGGTGTGCCCTTCGATGCGTATCTGCTTGTCGGGCTCGCCCTGAACCAGATTGACCACATCCTGAAGCTGGTTCAGCGCGTCCGGCTGCAGCGAGGTTTCTCCGGTCTCGAAAAGCACGTCGCCCAGAGTGACGACGACGCCGCGGTCGGTTTCGCGCAGCTCCAGATATTCCAGTCGCCGCCGCAGCGACTCGGCGGCTTCGGTTGCCAGGTCGGCTTCGCGCCGGGCAAGTTCGATTTCGCTGGCCTGCGCTTCAGCCAGGCTGCGCGCGGCCCGGGCCTCTTCACGCGCCTGTTGTTCACGACGCGAGGCTTCTTCGCGCAGTTCCTGGGCGGTCATCGCTTCCATGCGCGAGCGCTGGGTCTCTTCCTGGGCGGCCTCGCTTTGCAGCAAGGCCCGCTCGGCCTCGCGGCGGGCTTGCTGTACCTCCAGGCGGCTGGCGCGCAGCAACAGGCGGGTACGCTCATCGTCCACTTCGTCGAGCTGATCGCGGGCCTGGGCGCGGAAGGCCTCGGCCCGTGCAATCTCGATGCGCTTCATCGCCAGGTTGATGCGGTGAGACAGCTCGGCCTCGGAAAGGCCTTCGGCGTTGGCCGCGTGGACTGCTCTTTTGGCGTTGGCCAGAGCCAGCGGCACGCGGTCGGACAGTTCGCTGTTGGACTGGAATTCCTGGAAATCGCTTTCAAGATTACGCAGCGCCGCATTTTCCCGGGGGGGGTGCATGGCGCAGGCCGTGAGCGCCAGCACAGCCACTGCCAGCAAGGCGTCACGCGCGGGTTGATACATCGGTTTCATCGCTGGATGGCCTCCTCGCCGAACTCTTCGGTCAGATCGGTGCGGATCTGCTCGAGCTCTTCCTGCTTGCGCTGCAGCTCGGCACGCGCCTTGGCGGCCAGCGTTCGGGAAAGCGCCAGTTGCGCCTGGACTTCGGCCTGCTCGACGAGGCGCCTGCCGTCATCGGGGCGATCGTTCTCGAGCGCCTGACGCGCGGCTGTCAGCCGCTGGTTGGCGTAGCGCAGTTCGATCGGGGCGTATTCTTCGGCTTCGGCGGACTCCGCCCGGGCAATGGCATTGCGGGCGGAGTCGAGTACCGTCAGATCGGGCGGGGCGGTGGCGCAGGCGGCCAGCAGCGCCAGTAGCGCGCCGCCAGCCAGCAGACGAGAGCGTTTCATCATCGGATTGTTCACTGTTTTCCCGTTCTCAGGTGGTGATGCGTCTCAGGGCGCGTCCAGCTGGTTTTCCGGTTTTGCAGCGGCTACGGCCGGCAGCGTTTCGAGCGCACTGCAGATGCTCCGGATGCGCTCGAAGGCATCGATGTCGCAGCCGAATCTCTCGGCATTATAGACCTGTGGCAACAGACAGCAATCAGCCATGCCGGGTTCATCGCCGTGGCAGAATCGCCCGGTGCGTGCCGTTGCAAGCATTTTTTCGACGGCGGCGAGGCCGGATTCGGTCCAGTGCCGGTACCAGGCCAGTTTGGCGTCTTCGCTCAGGCCGGCGGTGCCGGTCAGATATTTGAGTACGCGCAGATTGTTGACCGGGTGAATCTCGCAGGCAATGGCCTGTGCGATGGCGCGCACGCGGGCGCGCTCGACGCTGCCGGGCGGCAGCAGGGCCGGTTCGGGGTGGCGCTCTTCGAGATATTCGAGCATTGCCATCGACTGGGTGATCACGGTATCACCGTCGACCAGGGTGGGCACCAGCTGCTGCGGGTTGAGTTCGCTGTAGTCGTCGCTGAACTGCTCGCCGCCGTCGCGCACCAGATGCACGGGGCGGATCTCGTGGTCCAGCCCCTTGAGATTGAGCGCCATGCGCACCCGGTAGCTGGCCGAGGAGCGCCAATAGCTGTAAAGCACCATGCCGTGTTCGGGCGAGGAGTGGCTCATGTCAGGCTCCGTCAGCTAGCGTTCGTACTGGACGACGGTCTGCTCGATGGCACCGAAGATGGATTCACCTTCGCGGTCTTTCATCTCGATGCGCACGACGTCGCCGAACTGCATGAACGGCGTGGATGGCTTGCCGTCGGCGATGACCTCGAGCATGCGCTTTTCCGCCAGACAGGAAGCACCGCGCTCGGTGTCCTGATTGGCGATGGTCCCCGAGCCGATCAGCGTGCCGGCGCCCAGCGGGCGCGATTTGGCCGCGTGCGCCACCAGCTGGGCAAAGTTGAACTGCATGTCCTCGCCAGCCTCGGGCTCGCCGAACAGCTCGCCGTTGTAGTGGGTGAGCAGTGGCAGGTTCAGCTTGCTGTCCTGCCAGGCATCGCCCAGCTCGTCGGGCGTGACCACCACCGGCGCCAGTGCCGAGCGCGGCTTGGACTGGACGAAGCCGAAGTTCTTGGCGAGCTCGCCGGGGATCAGGCCTCTCAGCGAGACGTCGTTGAGAATCGTGATCAGCTGAATGTGTTCGGCACACTCTTCCGGGGTGGCGCCCATCGGCACATCGTCGGTGAAAACGCCGATCTCGGACTCGAAGTCGATGCCCCATTCGGTCGAGGCCATGGTGATCGGGTCGTGGGGCGCCAGGAAACCGTCGGAAACCGCCTGATACATCAGCGGGTCGGTAAAGAAGCTTTCGGGTACCTCGGCGCCGCGCGCCTTGCGCACGCGCTCGACGTGCGGCAGGTAGGCCGAGCCGTCGAGAAACTGGAAGCAGCGCGGCAGCGGCGCGGCCAGAGTATCGATGTCGAGGTTGAAACTGCCCTCGGCCGTGCCTTCCATCAGGTCTTCGTACAGGCTGGCCAGGCGCGGCGCGGCGGCGTCCCAGTCATCCAGGGCGCTTTGCAGGGTGGGTGCAATGCCGTCGGCGCGGACGGCCCGGGTCAGTTCGCGGTTGACGACGATCAGCGTGCCGTCGCGACCGCCTTCCTTGAGCGTAGCTAGTTTCATTGGAGTTGTGCCTTTTGCAATACGGGGTTCGTGAAGCCGGGCAGCAGGCAGGTGTCATTTTCAGCCGGCCTGGTGCGCGGGTTGAAAGAGGTCGTCAGTCTTTGGGTTTCCAGCTGTCGACGTAGCCGGTCCATTCGATCTTCTCGGCCTCGGGGGTGACCTCGAGGGCGTCACGGGTGTCGAGCATGACCGCGACCTCCTCGGTCTTGTCCGTCTTCGGCGTGAAAGCGTTGTTCATCGCCTTGGGGTGTGGGCCGTGGGTGAAGCCGCAGGGGTGATGCGTCATCATGCCGGGGTGAATGTTGTCGCGCGAGAAGAAGTTGCCGGCGTGATAGAACAGCACTTCGTCATAGTCGTCGTTGTTGTGGAAGAACGGCACCTTGAGCGCGTCGTCGCTGGACTCGAACGGCCGCGGAGTAAAGGTGCA
This sequence comes from Wenzhouxiangella sp. YN1, assembly GCF_056324145.1. Lineage (NCBI taxonomy): Bacteria > Pseudomonadati > Pseudomonadota > Gammaproteobacteria > Chromatiales > Wenzhouxiangellaceae > Wenzhouxiangella > Wenzhouxiangella sp. YN1. Next base: position 72,033 of record NZ_JBJNIO010000146.1, on the reverse strand, counting down.
GATGACAAAGCGGTGGGCCACGAAGGTGGTATGCGCCGATGGCGGCAGATGATAGCGGTGGCTCATCAGCGGGCGAATGTCGCGCCAGTTGATGCGCACCGGCATGAGGTCACCCTTCCAGCCGACCGCATCGAGCGGGTTGAAGGGATAGGTGACCGTCGAGATCTGCTGGCGGCGCTTGATCCGGACCTGCCATTCATCCTTGCCCTGCTGGGCGCGAAAGGCCTCGTCGATCTTCGGCGTGTCGAGCATGGCCGGATCAAAGATGGCGTGCGGGCCAACCAGCCCTTTCTCGGGCAGCATGTAGCTGGAGTTGGTCGCTTCGATCAGCAGCATCTCGACCGGGCCGTCGGATTCAATGCGCCACATGGTGCCGCGCGGCAGCATGATGTAGTCGCCATCGCGGAAGGGCAGGCGGCCAAAATCGCAGAACAGCTCGCCGGCGCCGTCATGAATGAACAGCAGCTCGTCGCCGTCGCCGTTGCGCACCAGGTGGTTCATCTTGCCGTTGGAATGCCAACAGCGGAACTTGCAGTGCGCGTTGGACAGCAGCTCGCTGGCGTGCCACGGCGAGTCGGTACCGTCTTCCAGCTTGGTAGTGTCGAAAGCGCGCGGCTGCAGCGGGCCCTCGAAATCGGTCCAGCCGGTGGGCATGTGTGCGTGATAGAAGTGCGTGGCCGGGCCGAAAAAGCCCTCCTTGCCCATCTCGCGCTCATACGTGCCTTCGGGGAGGTTGACGTGCGCCTGTCGGCTGGCCTTGCCTTCAACCTTGGAGTGAGAAATCCACTTCTTCATCTTTGCCTCCGCTCTCGATGGGAGCGTTCTCTGATCTCGGAATTGGAACCACGAAGTTCACGAAGGGCACGAAGCCGGTGAACCGAAAGCTGTTTCCCTGATTCTTCTTCGTGATCTTCGTGCCCTTCGTGGTTGATGGTCCGACCCTCAAAGTACCCCGCGCTTTTCCTGATCGCGCTCGATGGCTTCGAACAGGGCCTGGAAGTTGCCGTCACCAAAACCATCGTTGCCCTTGCGCTGGATGACCTCGAAGAAGATCGGGCCGATGTTGGTCTGGGTGAAGATCTGCAGCAGCTGCAGGTTGGGGTTGTCGGGCTCGGCGTCGATCAGGATCTTGTTCTTGCGCATGCGCTCGACGTCTTCGCCGTGATTGGGAACGCGTTCATCGACGGCGTCGAAGTAGGTGTCGGGTGTGTCCAGAAACTCGATGCCGTTGGCGCGCAGCGCTTCTACGGTCTCATAGATATTGTCGGTGTAGAGCGCGATGTGCTGCACACCTTCACCCTTGTACTCATTGAGATATTCGTTGATCTGGCTCTTGGGGTCGCTCGACTCGTTGATGGGGATGGCAATCTTGGCGTTGGGGCCCATCATCGCCTGCGAACGCAGTCCGGTGGCCTTGCCCTTGATGTCGAAGTACTTGCGCTCGTAGAAGCCGAACAGACTGGTGTAGAACTCCGACCACTGGCCCATGTTGCCCTCATACACGTTGTGAGTGAGGTGGTCGATGAAGTTCATGCCCACGCCCTTCGGGTGGCGCTCGACACCGGGGTCAAAGTCGAAGTGCCGATCGAGATCAGCCTCGCCGCCGGTCAGGTACAGCACCGAGCCACCGATGCCTTCAATGCGCGGCACGTCGATGGGCAGGGTGTCTGCCTTGTTGCTGAAGTCTTTGGCGCCCTTGGAAAGAACGGATCGGTGAGCGTCGGCCGGGTCGCTCACGCGCAGGGCAAAGCCGGTGCAGCACGGGCCGTGCGCCGCGGCAAACTCGCTGGCAAAGGAATCCACGGTTTCGTTGACCAGAAAGTTCATGCCGCCCTGACTGTAAAGCGTTACCGGCTGGGTCTTGTGGCGGCCCACGGCAACAAAGCCGAGCTTCTGGAACAGGTCGTGCAGCAGCGCCGGGTCCGGAGCGGCGTACTCGATGAACTCGAACTGCTCGACGCCGAGCGGGTTGGGATGCGACTGACTCATGGTTCGATCTCCTTGGAAGAAATGCGTCAACGGCAGATATGACGCCAGGGCCATAAACGCCGAAAAATCTGATTTCGGACAATGCACTTGCCGAATACGGGCAATATAGTTACATTTGTAACTTCTTTCAAGCGGGCCCCCTTTTTTTGCAGACCATGCTCGATCTCGAGGACTTTCTTCCTTACCGGCTGTCGGTTCTGTCCAACCGGATCAGCAACGCCATTGCGCAAACCTATGAGTCGCGCTTCGATCTGAGCGTGACGCAGTGGCGGGTCATCGCCATTGTCGGGCGCTATCCCGGCGTGACCGCCACCGAGGTGGCCGAGCGGGCGGCGATGGACAAGGTCGCCGTCAGCCGTGCCGTCAGCGGGCTGCTTGCCGCCGGTCGGCTCGAACGGCGCGACAATCACCCCGATCGCCGCGCCCGACGCCTCTATCTCAGCCGTGAGGGCGAGTCGATCCACGACGCCATTGTTCCGGCCGCGCTGAGGTTCGAGCACGATCTGCTCGCGGCGCTCGAGCCCGAGGAAAGGCGCCGTTTCCTGCACAGTCTCGAGGCGCTGGCCCGCGCTGCCGAGGGTCACGACTGAGCGCCGGAGCGTTCGATGTCCTTCGAAATCCTGCATCGAGATGAGTGGCTGTGCGCCGCCATCAAGCCGACCGGCATCATGGTGCACAAAAGCAGCATCAGCACGGATCGTGAATTCATGATGCACAAGCTGCGCGACCAGCTCGGGCAGCGCGTCTGGCCGGTACACCGGCTCGATCGTGCGACTTCGGGCGTGCTGCTGTTCGCGCTCGATCCGGAAACGGCCAGGGTATTGGGTCAGGCCTTCACCGATCGCCGCGTCGACAAGCGTTATCTGGCGGTGGTGCGCGGCTGGACGGATGAACACGGCTGCGTCAATCACCCGCTTGCCCGGCACCGGCGCGCAGAACCGCGTGAGGCGGTCACGCGCTACCGGCGCCTGGCTGCCGGCGAGCTGCCGATCCCGATCGGTGGCTTCGACACCGCTCGTTATTCGCTGCTCGAGGCGATGCCGGAAACCGGCCGGCGGCACCAGCTCCGGCGCCACTTCAAGCACATCTCGCACCACTTGATCGGTGATACCACGCATGGCGATGGCCGCCACAATCGCCTGTTTCGCCAGCACCTGGGTTGCCATCGCATGCTCCTGCACGCCAGCGGGCTGGCGCTCGAGCATCCGCGCAGCGGCCGGCGGCTCGCTCTGACAGCCCCGCTCGATGGCGCGTTCGCGCGGGTGGTGCAGGCTGTCTTTGGCCGCGACGACCAGATCGCGCCAGCGGATATTGCGTTGACGCCTGCGATAAACTGAAAGCCGTTGTCCCGGATGCGAGCATCCGAATCCCCCAAAAACCCGAGACCCGAGTAAAGCCATGCAGATCAATTCAACCTTCGACAGCGGCAATATCGAGATTCTGGAAGCCGAGTCCGCAGACAATATCCGTCTCAAGATTCGCCCTGACGCGGGCGGAGAGCACATGCAGTGGTTTCATTTCCAGCTGTCGGGCGCGCGCGGGGTCGACTGTCGCATGGCCATCGAAAATGCCGGCGAAGTTTCGTATGTCGGTGGTTTCGAGAACTACCAGGCCGTGGCCAGCAGCGACCGTGTGCACTGGTATCGCGTGCCCACCGAATTCGACGGCCGGCAGCTGATCATCCGCCATCGGCCCGAAAGCGATAGCGTTCACTATGCCTATTTCGCGCCCTACACTCAGTTCGAACACGACAACCTGATCGCCGCCGCTCTGGTCGATCCCCGGGTTCGCGCCGAAACGCTGTGCAGCACGCCCGATGGCCGACCGCACACCATGTTGCAAATCGGTGAGCCCGCGGAAGATCGCAAGAAGATCTGGGTGATTGCGCGCCAGCATCCCGGTGAGTCGATGGCCGAGTGGTGGGTTGAAGGCTTTCTGGAGCGTCTGCTCGATGCCGAGGAGCCGGTCGCTCGCAGGCTGCTGGAGCAGGCCGTGATCTACCTGGTGCCCAATATGTGCATCGATGGCGCCGTACGCGGGCACCTGCGCTGCAACGCCAAGGGGCGCAATCTCAACCGCGAATGGCTGGAGCCATCCGAGCAGGATTCGCCCGAGGTCTACTTCACGCGCCAGAAAATGCATGCCACCGGCGTTGATCTGGCCTTTGATGTGCATGGTGACGAAGAGCTGCCCTACAACTTCATCGCCGGAGCCGAAGGCACGGCCTCATGGAACGAGCGCAAGCAGCACCAGCTCGACACCTTCAAAAGTCTGCTTGCCGGCATCAGCCCCGATTTCCAGACGCGCTACGGCTACGAGGTGGATGCGCCGAACAGTTCGGACATGAAGAAGAACACCGACTACATGGCCGAGACCTTCGACTGCCTGGCCATGACCCTGGAAATGCCGTTCAAGGACAATGCCGACATGCCGATGCCGGAGATCGGCTGGTCGCCGGATCGCTGCAAGCATCTGGGCTCGGCCTGCGTGGATGCTTTCTGGCAGATTCTGCCCGAGCTCTGAAGCCCCCGCGTGTTCGACGGCAGGCCGTCTGTTGCCTGCCGTCTTCTTCCCTTGCTCTATTGCGCTGATCGAAACCAGAAGTTCGACGCCACCGTGATGCGCTCGCTCTGGCCGTGGTAGGGCGCGACCTCGTGCATCAGGTGTGAAGGAAAAATCACCAGCTGCCCCGCTTGCAGGCGATAGTTGATTGATCCATGCCCGTAGGGCCGTCGCAGATGCATGTTGCCGGGGTCAAGATACATGCTGGCCGCCGGCCGGGCGTCGAGGAAGCGCAGCACGCCGTTGTCCGGGTTTCTGGCGCCCTCGTCATCGCCGGGCGAGACGCAGTAAACGCTGGAAAAGGCAGCCATCGGATGATTGTGCACCGAGGCATAACCCCCGCGGCGCGTGATGTGAAACCAGCTGTGGTTTGAAACCTGGAGCTGCTGCATCTGCGCGTTGCTGTAACCGTTGAGTTCGCTGACCACGCGCACCACGCTGCCGATCACGAAGCGCTTGAGCGCCTGGACGCAGTCGTCGGGCCAGCTGAACAGGCTGAAGTGCGATTCGAAGACGTTGTGCTTCAGGGTGGGGGTCGGCGGCTGCGGCCGGATCTCCGGCCCCTCACGTTCGAGAAACAGCGCGCGTAGCGCCTGATTGAGCGGTTCCGGCTCGGGGTGGCGCGTCTCGATCAGGGGTGCGGCAAACGCCGGGGTGATGTTCAGTGAAGACTGTCTGGACATGATGTGGGTCAACCTCCAATGGTAAAAGGCCCGCAAGCGAGTCGCTTGCGGGCCTTGTGCTTTCAGGCTTTCGACGCTGAGTCAGAAGTCGAAGCTGATCCGGCTGTAGAAGAACTGACCGGGGATGCGGTGCTGCGTTGCATCAAAGCTGTTGGAGAAAGCCGCTGTCGAAACCGGCGGATCACGATCGAAGACGTTGTCGACGCCGATCGTGAACTTGCCGTCGGCAAAGTCCACCAGATCATCCAGATAGTAGGACAGCTGAATGTCGTTGTAGACCACGGAAGACAGCTTGTTGGTCGGGTTCTGCGGGTCCGGGTTGGAGCACAGCCCCAGCTCCGAGAGGCTTGGCGACAGGCCGTCGCTGCAGGCTTCGGTATAGCTGTGGACATAGCTTGCGTTCCAGACTGCTTCCCAGGGGCCCATCGACCAGATCAGGTCGAGGTTGCTGCGCCATTTCGGGAAGCTGCGGTCAGGCTGACCAGGCAGCAGGGTGCCGAGCAGGTCGCGGACCTCCGGCGGCGCGTCGGGGTTGGAAAAGTCGGGAACGATTTCCTCGAACTTCGAGGTGTAGTTGCCACGCCAGACGGCCCGCAAGGCGCCCCAGGGCATGTCGCCAAAGCTGTAGTCCACCGACCAGTCCACGCCGGCGGTTTCGGTGCCACCGAGGTTGACCCGGGTATCGAGCAGACTGGTGATTTCGCCGGAGCCCGTGCGCTCGACCAGGTCGCACAGCCGTGCCGAGTAGGCGCAGGCGTCGAGGATGCTCTGCGCACCCAGCGAGCTGATGGAGTTCTCCAGTTCGATATTGTAGTAGTCAACCGATACGTTCAGTCCCGGAACGAACTCGGGGCTCCACACGGCACCGGCCGTGAAGGACTCCGAGGTTTCCGGTTCCAGGTCCGGGTTGCCGCCGGTGGTAATGCGGATCTGGGGGTTGATCTGCTCGTAGCTGCCGTCAGCCGGCACGCCCTGGTTGATGCAGTTGTCGATGACCGACTGGGGCGCGTTGGTGTCGAGGAAGTTGGAGCAGGGGTCGGCCAGCTCGGGGTCGGACACGCCCTGACCACCGTAGAGCTCCTGAATGCCCGGCGCGCGGAAGCCTTCGGCATAGCTGGTGCGCAGCAGCAGGCTGTCGACCGGACGCCAGCGCAGGCCGAGACGGCCGGTGGTGTCGGAGCCCAGTTGTTCGAAGTCCGACGAACGCAGCGAAGCGTCGATTTCGAGCATTTCCGCGCCCGGCGCGTTGGCCAGCAGGGGAACGTTGACCTCGGCATACCAGGCCTCGAGGTTGAGCCGGCCCGAAGTCGGTGAACGCTGGCCACCGCTGACGCTGGCGGCGCCCGATCCGGCCTGGGCCAGCGGGTCCGGAGTGTCGGCGGCATACTCGCGACGCTTTTCGAAGCCCGCGGCAAAGGCCAGAGGGCCGGCCGGAAGGTCGACGATCTCGCCGCCGATATTGGCCAGCCAGCTGATCATCTCCTGTTCGTTCTGCTCGAGCGCGGTGTAGGTGACGTAGTCGACCATCTCGGGCGTGATCGAGCCGCCGCTGCCCGGCGCGCTGCCGGTGCCCTGCTGCCCGCCGAAGAAGTTGAACGGCACGCAGTCGTCGGTGCACTCATCGATCGGTCCCAGAGCGCGGCGCAGGCGGTCGTGGTTGAGCAGGTTCTCGATGCTGGCGTTGCGTTCCGAGCGTGAGTAGGTGTATGACACATCCCAGTCAAAAGGCCGACTGGCGAGGTCGAAGCTGCCTTCCAGGCCGCCGGTCCAGCGCCAGGTGTCGACCTTGCCGTTGTAGTTTCGCGTGCCGGCTTCGATGAAGCGGCGGCCCGCCAGCTCCAGATTTTCACGCGGATCCAGGTCGATTCCGAACGGGTTGTAGGGGTTGCTCGCCGAGACACCGATATCCAGCGGCAGGGTGCCGCCCGAGCCCAGGCCGATGGGCACCGGGGCCTGCAGCTGGGTGGACTCGCGGCGGTTGTAGAAGGCTTCGGAGAATACCCGCAGCTGGGGCGCGAACTCGTGCGCGGCCTGGATGTAGGCCGAGGTCTGCTGCAGCGGAATCTGCAGGTAGTTGTCCGGAGCATAGTTGTAGCGGTCCGCGGTGCCGTCGAACGGACGGAAGTCATCACGTGACGGCATGCCGGTGCCCGAATCACGGGTCAGGTCGAATGATTCGCCGGTTCGCGGGTCTGTGAAGATGAAGCGCCCTTCGGGCGTGAACGAGGAGCCGCGGCTGATCGGGCCACCGAAATCGTCGGCGCCATACTGCGGCACGCGCGAGATCTTGCGGTCGGCGGCCATGATCGCTTTCTGCTTGGTGTAGCTGAGGTTGACCAGCACATTGCTCTGGTCGTTGCCGCGGCCGATGGTGAAGCTGTAGGCCTCTTGCTCGCCGTCACTCTCGCTTGTCTGGCCATACTGTGCGCTGGCCGAAACGCCGTCGAAGTCGGTACGCGTGATGATGTTGATCACGCCGGCAATGGCGTCGGAGCCATAGACCGAAGAAGCGCCGCCGGTGAGCACTTCGATGCGCTCGACCGCCGCGGCCGGAATGGTACTCAGATCAGCCGCGTTGGCCACGCCGGCCTGGGTGGTGGCCTTGACCCAGCGACGGCCGTTGACCATGACCAGGGTTCTTTCCGGGCCGAGATTGCGCAGTGAAACGCGCGTACCACCGTCACCGCCCTGATCGGGCGCGTTGAATGCGGTGTTGATCGCCGAGCCCGACGAGGCCAGGTCCTGCAGCACATCACCGAGCCGTGCGTGGCCCGTCCGCGCAATGGCTTCGGCGTCGATGACCGTGACCGGCGCGGTGCCTTCAAAGTCCGTCCGCTTGATTCGAGAGCCGGTGACCTCCACGCGATCGAGCGAGGAACCTTCGGTTTCCTCCTGCGCGCTCGCGTTGCCGGCCAGCATCAGCGGAAGCGCCGTGGCGAAGGCCGCCGCGAATACGCTCAGCCTGGGTTGACGTTGCTTCATTTGAGTCTTCTCCCAACAATTTGTCATTGGATATGTGGATTGTGTCCCCCCTCAGCCGCATGAAAATCCCACAAAACTGGTGGCAATTGCAAGCATCTGGTTCACTTTTGTGAAAAGCGTTCAGCGTTGTGCGATTCATCCCGCGATTCATCGCATGATCGAGGTTGCATGCTCGCCCGCGATGCGCGCGAACGCGGCAAACTGCAAGGGGCGCTGAAGACGTTGCCGTGCGGCGGTGCGGCTGGTCTGGGGGGCTGAGGAAGGGGCCGGGTTCGGGTTGACGCCGGCGGTGAAGTCAGTCGAGCCGGCTGGCCGGATCAACCAGTTCGAGCCGCCGGAGCGCGATGCCGGCCTGCGTGCGATTGCGAGCGTTGAGCTTTTGCAGGATTTCGCTCATGTGGGCCTTGACGGTGCGCTCCTGAATGCCCAGTTCGTCGGCGATCTGCTTGTTGAGCCAGCCGTCTGCCACCAGCGCCAGAACGCGAAACTGCTGCGGCGTGAGGGCGGCAATGCGTTCGGCCAGCACCAGATCTTCATCGTCGGAGTCGAGCTCGGCCACGGCGCGTTCCAGGTGGGCCGGCACCCACTCCCGGCAGTCGAGCACGGCGTTGAGCGCGGTGGTCAGGTCGTTCAGGCCGGAGCTTTTGGGTATGAAGCCGGCCGCGCCATGGTCGAGCACGCGGCGGATCACGCGCGGGTCTTCGTTGGCCGAAACGACGACAACGGCAACCGCGGGATGATTGCTGCGAATCGAGGCCAGCCCGGCGAGGCCATGGCTGCCGGGCATGTGCAGGTCGAGCAGCACCAGATCCACGTCTTCATGCCGTGCAAGTGCCGCGGTGGTTTCCGGAAGGTCGCGGGCTTCGAGGATCTCCAGATCGTCCAGACAGGCGCCGAGCGCCTGTACCAGAGCGGCCCGGAACAGCGGATGATCGTCGGCGATGAGAACGCGGGTGTCCATGCCTGCCTATGCTATTGCACCGTCCAGCCGCCGTCGACGACGATGCACTGGCCGGTGATGTTGCGCGCCGCCGGGCTGGTCAGAAAGGCGCAGATGCCGGCCAGTTCCTCGAAGGAAATGAACACGCCCTTGGGCATGGGCTTGAGCATGATTTCGTCGACGACGCGATCTTCGGAAATTCCGTGGGTCTTCGCCTGGTCGGCGATCTGCTTTTCCACCAGCGGCGTCTTCACGTAGGTCGGGCACACGGTGTTGACGGTGAGGTCGGTGTCGGCCGTTTCCAGCGCCAGCACCTTGGAAAAGCCGGTCAGGCCGTGCTTGGCGGCCACGTAGGCGCTCTTGAACGGGCTGGCGACCAGCGAATGGATCGAGCCGATGTTGATGATGCGGCCAAAGCCTTGCGCGCGCATGGTCGGCAGTAGCGCGCGGCTCAGGCGCGCGCTGCCGGTCAGCATCACCTGAACGAGCTGATCCCACTGGTTCATGGGAAAATCCTCGAGCCGGGCAACGTGCTGCAGACCGGCGTTGTTGATGAGCACATCAACGCCGTCATCCAGCGCCGACATCAGTTGTTCGACGCTGTCGTCGCGAGTGACATCCACGGCGAACGACTGCGCCATGCCGCCGGCTTCGGCAATCGCCGCGGCGCTTGCCGCGGCGGCGTCGGCGTCCAGATCGGTGGCGAGGATGCGGTGGCCGGCGCGCGCCAGTTCGGCCGCAATGCCGGCGCCGATGCCGCTGCCGGCGCCGGTAATCAGAATGCGCAGGGGACGGTCGTTCATGATCGGGTCGGGCTCCGGAAGCAGGTTGTTCAGCGTGAGCGAAAGCCTAGCAGAGGCACTGGTCTCCGGCTGCTGTACCAAAGTCCATTGGGAGCATGCGAGCGCGCCCTGCTAAAGTGACTTGCCCGACCGTTCCCACCTGAAACCGATCGAGAAAGCCGATGAAACGACTGAGTTCGATTGCCTTCCTGCTCACCTTGCTCTTGTTGGTTGCCTGCGATCCGGGCCGGACGTCTGCTGGCGACCCAGATGCCGCAGCAGAACTCGACATCCGGGCGACTACGCACCGCGACGGCGACGATCTGCTGAGCGCGGGTCTTGGCCTTGACGGTCTGGCCGGCCCGCCACCGCAAGCCATTGATCCGCAAGCGCCGACGCCGGCGGAGCTGCGCCGCCTGGCGATCTACAAGTCCTGGACCGGCATCCAGAGCTTCACCCCGGCCGGCGGACTTGGCGGCTTGCTTGATGAACTACCGGCGGTCCCCGGCCGCGAATTTCAGGCGTTTCTCACGGTGGCCGAGGCAAGCCGACCGGTGCGCACGCTTATCCAGCTGCCTGACGATTTCGATACCACCTCGCCCTGCCTGGTGGTGGCGCCCGCCTCCGGTTCACGCGGCGTCTACGGCGCCATTGCCCTGGCCGGACCGCAGGCCTTGCCGGCCGGCTGCGCCGTGGCTTATACCGACAAGGGCGCCGGCAGCGACATCTTCGACTATTCCACCGCCAGCGGCGTGGCCCTGGACGGGACGCGCGCTGCACGTGACGAGGCCGAACTGGGCTTCGACCCCGGCGCCATCCCCGCCGCCGCCGACGACTCCGATCGGGCCGCCCCCGATCCAATGGCCGTGGCGCTGCCGCACGCGCACTCCGGCGACCACCCGGAGGCCGATTGGGGGCGCCACGTTCTCGCCGCGGCGGATTTTGGTCTGCGGGTGTTGTCCGACGAGCTCGAGGGCGACTATTCGGCCGACAACACGCGCGTGATTGCCGTCGGCTTGTCCAACGGCGGCGGTGCGGTACTGCGCGCGGCTGAACTTGATGAGGCTGGCCTGCTCGACGCCGTGGTGGCCATTTCGCCCAACGTCACCGCACCCGGCGCGAGGCCGCTTTACGACTACGGCACGGCTGCGGCGCTTTACCAGCCCTGCATGCTGGCTGACGCAGAAAAGCTTGACGCCATGCCGCTGGGCAATCCGATGCTGGCCGCCCTCGGTGAGCTGCGCTGCGCTTCGCTGGTTCGCGTCGGGCTGCTTGAGGCGCCCAGCGCCGAAGCTGCCCGCACGCGGCTGCAGGCCATGGGTTTTGAGCAGCCGGCGCTGGAGCAGGCAGCCGTCAATACGACCCTTGGCCTGTGGCGCTCGGTTGCCGCCAGCTACGCCTCGGCCTATCTGCGGCGCAGCACCTTCGACATGCCCTGCGGCTTTGCCTACAGCGCTGCAGAAGCCACGACTGCCCAGCGTCAGTCCTGGTGGGCAACCCATTCCGGAGTCGGCGCCGGCGAGGGCATCGTGCTGACCGACTCGCTGGGCGAGGGTGAAGGGCAGGACGTGCAGTTGCCCGCGTTGCGCTGCCTGCGGTCGCTATGGGACGGCAAGGGCAGGGAAACGCGCGGCCTGCGCGAGGCGGTCGAGGCGACCCGCGCTTCTGGTGCGCTGCCTGGTGATACGCCGGTGATGGTCATTCACGGCGCCGCCGATGGGCTGATTCCGGCCGCGTTCAGCTCGCGGCCCTGGGTCGAGCAGGCACGTGCTGCTGGCGGCAACGTGACTTATTGGGAAGTCAACGACGCGCAGCACTTCGATGTGCTGCTTGGCGCGCCGGGCGTGGCCGGGCGCTACGTGCCCCTGCTGCCCTACGGCTGGAAGGCCATGGATCGGCTGCAAGCGGTGCTCGACGGCGAAGGTACGATCGGTGAAGATCGCAACATCGATCCCGAACCCGCCCCCGCCGGTGAGCCGCTGGAATGGCCGGACCTGGGCCTGTAGACGGTCTCCCCGGTGTCTATTCGAGCACAGCGCGCCTGAGCATGGCGCGGCTGTAGAAAACCAGGAAGATGCCGATGGCGACGATCACGACCGAGAAGAACATGCCGCCGGTGCCCATGATTTCGGCTCCGTTCGAGAGCACGAAGTTCTGGAACGAGGTCGCCAACATGGCGATCAGCGAGATGATGAACAAATGGCAGGCCCAGCGCCGGCGAACGAGCATGGCCAGCGAGCCGATCAGCGCACCCCAGGTGGCGATGCCCCAGGTGATCACCGCCCAGGTCGGAATGGCATGAAAATACGCCAGCTGCTCTTCGCTGAAAGCGGACATGTAGGACTCCAGCGGCAGTTGCGTAGCCAGGAAGTCGAAGGCGCCAACCGCGTTCCAGAGTACGGCCAGGACCGCGATGATCCAGAAATGGAGCGGTGCCTTGATGGCGGTTGCCTCGGTCATCGGGACGGCCCTCTTGTGGTTGCCGACTGGCCGTATTCTGCGCCTGTTCCGGGCGCTCGGCAAATCACCGATTCCTCATTTCGCTGATCGATACTTCGGTATCCTTTGACAATGACAGGCAGGTTCGTGACATCGGTGTTCGCGTTTGTTCGGCGCTGGGTGGGCATTCTCCAGGCGGCGGGCAAGAACTGGCTCGACAGCCAGGCTTTCATTTATGCGGCGGCGCTGGCATTTTTCACCGTCTTCTCGATCGCGCCGGTCATCATCGTCGTCGTCGCGCTGGTCGGCGTGTTCCTGGGCGAGGATACCGCCCGCGCAGAACTGATGAGCCAGCTCGAGGCGGTGCTGGGGGAGCAGGCAATCGGGGTGGTGGAAACAGCCATCACCAACTCCCGCATCGAAGACAGCGGGCTGTGGCCGACGCTTGCCGGTATTGGCGCCACTGCAGTTGGCGCGACCACGGTGTTCGCCCAGATGCAGAAATCGCTCAACCAGATCTGGGACGTGGTGCCGCGTCCTTCGCGCAACAGCATCTGGCTGTTCGTCAAGGCGCGCATGCTGTCGCTGACCATCGTTCTGGCAATCGGTTTCGTGCTGCTGGTCTCGCTGCTGCTCAGCGTGGTGGTGCGCGCGATCATGGTGCATGCCGAGCAGTGGTTGCCGATGCCGGCCGAAGCCATGGTTGGCGTTGAGCTGCTGCTGTCGCTGACGGTGGTCACGATGCTTTTTGCGGCGATCTTTCGCATCTTGCCCGATGTGGTTCTGCGCTGGTCCGAGGTGCTGGCCGGAGCGTTCATCACGGCCTTGCTGTTTACCGTCGGGCGCTCGTTGATCGCGTGGTATCTGGCCAACACGGCAGCGGCCTCGGCTTACGGCGCGGCCGGCTCACTTGCGCTGCTGCTGCTGTGGGTCAACTACTCGTCGCTGATTCTGCTGTTCGGGGCTGCCATCTGCCGCGCCCATCTGGAAGCGCGCGATCGCAGCATCCGCCCGCGCAATACGGCAGTGCGGGTGCACCACGAGCTGCTGGAAGATACCGCGTCAAGAAAAGAGAGCTGACGCGCCGGGTTTCTCGGAAGCGGCAGCAGCTTATGCAAGCAAAGTGGTCTGCCATCTTGCCCTGAGTCGGCTTTCCAGCCATTCATCCACTGGCGGCGGGTGCATGTCGGCGCCTGTCAGCAGCTCTTCGAGCTTTTTGGCCAGGCTGTCGGCGCTTCCCGCCGGGTAACGAAAACGCGCCGGGTACTGCTCCGGGTAGCACAGGGCGTCCGGCACTATCGGAATGGCGCCCGCGCTGACGGCTTCGAGCATCGACAGGCCCTGAAACTCGTGGGCCGCGGTGGATACCACCACGCCGGCGCGAGCGACCACGGCCTGATATTCATCGCGGGGCAGAAAGCCATCGGCAACAATGCGATTCGGCAGGGCCTTGCGCAAGCGCTCGAGAGCGGCAACGGATTTGAGGCCGCGTGCGCCGAGCAAGGCAAGCCGGAAATCGATGCCGCGATCGGCCAGGGCAGTGATGGCCTGGGCGAAGACCTCCGGCTGCTTGTCGTACTCCCAGCGATGGTTCCAGAGAATCAGGCGGCGATCCTTCTTGATCGCTGGCTGAATCGGTTCGACACCGACCGGCAGAACCGCTGATTTTTCACGCAGTCGTTGCCCGATTCCAGCGGGAACATGATCGGGCATTCTGGCCAGCAGTTCGGATACGCCGGCGAGATAGCTGTCGCGGTTGAAGGCGGAGTTGAACCGCAGGCGGTCGGCGGCCAAGCCGGCGTAGATCTGCACCATGGCCGGCTCCACCGTCCTGATCTGGTGCTTGCTGACCGGGTAGGCAAACTGGTTTTCATGAAAATAGAGGAGGCTCGGCACTTCGGCAAGCTGCGGGTTGAGGCCCTTGAGCGTGGCCAGGTCGACCATCGAGGTGGCCAGCACGAGATCTGGTCGGGGGTATGCGGGCAAAGCGTCAATCCAGCTCAGGGGGTTGGAGCGAATGCGCCAGGCGAAGTGCCGACCGGGCAGCTCGTATACCTGCCAGTCGAATTCGTCGAGCTCGCGCCTCAGCCAGTCAACCCAGTGAGCATGGCTGTGGGAACGATAAGCCGACAGCAGAAGAATGCGCCGCATGCCGGGTTAATACCTCCCGTGGAGTGTCGCGTCGGAGTATAGCAATGCGCAGGGCGATCCCTGCGGCGGGCCGGGGTACATTAAAATGCCGCCATGAATGATCTGTTTGCATCCGGGGCCGACGATCAGACGCCTGCCGGACCGCTGGCCGACCAGCTGCGGCCGAGTGATTTTGACGAAGTGGTAGGGCAGGACCACCTGCTGGGGCAGGGCAGGCCGCTGCGGCGGATGGTCGAGTCCGGACGCGTTGCCTCCCTAGTGTTCTGGGGGCCGCCGGGCACCGGCAAGACCACCCTGGCGCGGCTGCTGGCGCAGGTCGGCGAACTCGAGTTCGTCCAGCTCTCGGCCATCTTCTCCGGCGTGGGCGATCTGAAGAAGATTTTCGAGGCCGCGCACCTGCGTCGCCGCGGCGGCGGTCAGGGTACGCTGCTGTTCGTCGACGAGATCCACCGCTTCAATCGGGCGCAGCAGGACAGCTTTCTGCCTTATGTCGAGGACGGCACGATCACGCTCGTTGGTGCGACGACCGAAAACCCTTCTTTCGAACTCAACGGGGCGCTGCTGTCGCGGATGCAGGTGCTGGTGCTCGAGCGGCTGGACCACACCGCCCTCGATGGCCTGCTCGACCGGGCTCAGGCGCGGCTCGAGCGCGCGCTGCCCGTCAACGAAGAGGCGCGCCGCCTGTTGCTGGCCATGGCCGACGGCGACGGGCGCTATCTGCTCAACCTGGTTGAGGTGATTTACCAGCTGGTCGGCGCCGGTGAGACGATTGACAGCGAGCGCCTGAAAGAGATCGTGCAGCAACGGGCGCCGGCCTACGACAAGGACCGTGAAGCCCATTACAACCTGATCTCTGCGCTGCATAAATCGCTGCGTGGCTCTGATGCCGATGCGGCCCTGTATTGGCTGGCACGCATGCTCGTTGGCGGTGAGGATCCGCTCTACATCGCGCGTCGGTTGATCCGTATCGCCTCCGAGGATGTCGGGCTGGCCGACCCACAGGCGCTCACCCAGGCCCTGGCAGCACGCGAGGCCTTCCAGGTGCTGGGCTCGCCCGAGGGCGAGCTGGCCATCGTTCAGGCGGCGCTCTATCTGGCCACCGCGCCAAAGTCCAACGCCGTCTACAAGGCGGCGGGCGCGGCCTGGCACTCGGCGAAGAAAACCGGCTCGTTGATGCCGCCGGCACATGTTCTCAACGCGCCGACCAGGATGATGAAGGAGCTCGGCTACGGGCAGGGCTATGTTTATGATCACGACACCGAGACCGGGTTTTCCGGGCAGGACCATTTCCCCGAGGAAATGCAGCGCCAGTCGTTCTATCAGCCGGTGGAGCGGGGGTTCGAGCGTGAGGTGCGCAAGCGGCTGGAATGGTGGGCGCGGCAGCGACGAGGTGAATGATGGAACGTTTGCCCGACGAGTGGATCGAATGAAAAATTCAGGGTTATTTGCAAGTCGCGTGATGTGTAGCGCTAAAAGACCCTTATAATGTGACTCACATCAATTTCTTGGGGTTTGAGCAATGCGCCGGGAAGACGATGACGATACCTACGAGTACCTCAGCAGCGACACGATCAAGCGGGCCGAGGAAATGTGCTCATCCCTGTCGGGCACCATCGGCCTCGAGCGCCGCGGCCAGACGACGTACTGCAAGGGTGCCATTTCCGATTTGGGTGCGGCTGGGCGCCGCTTCAGCAAGGTAACGGTCGCCGATTCCGGCAAGACCATCGATCAGCTGGTATTGATTTCCGAACAGCCCCTGCCTGCGTCCAGAAGGGCTCTGCTTGTGTTTCGGGCCGGGCCGGGGGCCGATATGAAATATCTCGGCCGCCATGCAGCCACCCGGCCGGGAACGCGCCAGGACGACGCTGGCCAGAATCGGCATATCACGAGCTATACCATTCTGCGCGACGTGCGCAAGCGCTGAGCCCGCCTTACCCGCCCGCGCGCAGAATGCGAATCGGGGAGCTGCGCAGCACCGAGCGGTTGCCCAGCCAGCCGCTGCCAACCACCAGCACGAACGACGCCAGAAAGCCCGTGGCCAGCAACAGCGCTGACGGGCGATAGGCGAATTCGAACAGCTCGCGGGCCAGCAGCCAGCCGGTCAGCGCCGCGCCGCCGGTGGCCAGCACCGCGGCAATCAGGGCCATGGCGCCGTATTCGATCAGCAGGCCGCGGCGGACCATGGCGTCGCCGGCACCCAGGGCGCGAATCAGGGCCGCTTCCCGGCGGCGCTCGTCGCGGGTGGCCTCGAGGGCGGCCAGCAGCACCACCAGGCCGGCCAGCAGGGTGAAGAAGAACACCACCTGGGCGGCCCGCGAGACCCGATCGATGATCTCACCGATGCGATCGAGCACGGCGCCGATATCAATGATCGACACGTTCGGCCAGCCCTCCTGCACGGCGCGCAGCGGCCCGGCGTTTTCGGGCAGACCGAAGCTGGCGATGAACTGGTGCGGCAGGATCTGGCCGGCGGCGGGCGGCAGCAGGATGAAGAAGTTGACGTTGAACGTCTCCCACTCGACCTCGCGCACGCTGGTCACCGTCGCCTCGACCCGGCGGCTGCCGGATTCGAAGGCCAGACGATCGCCCAGGCCGACGCCGGTGCGCTCGGACCAGCGCTTTGCCAACGAAATCTCGCCGGTTGAGCTCGGCGCGAAAAACTCGCCCTCGACCACGCGGTTGGCCGGCGGCAGGCGCTCGATCCAGGAGAGATTGACCTGGCCGGCCCAGCGATGGTCCGGCGGTGCTTCGCCGTTGACCTCGACCAGGCTGACCGTCGCCATCGGCCGTATCTGAAGGCCGCGCGCCCCGGCCTCGACCAGCGCTTCGCGCACCGCGTCCTTCTGATCGGGCTGGATGTTGACCACGAAGTGATCGGCGGTGTCGTCCGGCAGGCTGCCGCGCCACTGCTCGAGCAGCTCGCTGCGCACGATCATCAAAAGCAGAAGCGCCATCAGGCCCAGGCCTAAGGCGGTGATCTGGATGATGCCCTGGCCGCGGCGACGGTGCAGGCCGGCCAGGCCGAAGCGCCAGTCGGCCCGCGTGCGTCGGGACAGTTTCAGGCTCAGGCCCATCGCCAGCCAGGCCGCGAGCGCCAGCACGGCAGCGAGCCCGGCCGAGCCGCCGAGCATGATCATCGCCAGGCGCAGATCGCCAAGCTGCATCACCGGGATGGCCAGCGCGCCCAGTATCGGCAGCAGCCACAGCCCGCCAGCGAGGCCGGGGCGGGTATCGAGCGAGCGGTTGAGAATGCGCATCGGCGCGACCGTTCTGAGGGCGACAAGCGGCGGCAGCGCAAAACCGGCGGCCAGCAGCAGCGTGAAGCCGCCGCTGCCTGCCAACGGCAGCAGCCGCGCCGGCGGCAGCTGGCCCGCCGGGCCGTCGGCCAGAATCTGGCCGATGATCGCCTGGGCCCCGAAACCGAGCAGGCCGCCGATGACGATAGCGGCCAGCGCCAGCCACAGCAGCAGCAGGGTCAGGGCCAGCATGATCTGCCGGCTGTCGGCTCCGAAAGCCTTGAGCAGGGCGATCAGGTCCCGCTGCGAGCGCGAGAAGCGTAGCGCGGCCAGCAGCACCGCGGCGGCGGCAAGAATGACCGCGGTCAGCGCGGCCACGCCAAGAAAGCGGCGTGCCTGCTCGAGCGCGCGGCCGGTATCGGCTTCGGCCATTGCCACGGTTTCGATGCCCTGGCGGTCTTCGAGCCGCGGTTCGACCCAGCGCCGGAATTCGGTCACCGCCGGCTCGTTGCCGGCTACCAGCAAGCGCCAGCGCACGCGTGCGCCGGGGCCGAGCAGCTTGCTTTCGAGCAGGTCGTCCATGTGGATGAGCAGGCGCGGGGCGAGCATGAAGCGGCTGCCGCCGCGATCGGGCTCCCAGGCCAGCACTCGCTCGACGGTCACCGGGCGTCGCCCGATATCGACGCTTACGCCAGTATCGGTCTCGAACAGCCGCAGGCCGCGGGCGGCCATCCAGCCGCTGCCCGGCCGCGGTGCGGCGGCCAGCGCCTGTTCGGCGCCGCCGAGGCGGTCGGCAAGCTTGAGCTGGCCGCGCAGCGGGTAGTCGTCGGTTACCGCCTTGAGATCGATCAGATGGCTTTCCTCGCCGACGAACAGCACGGTGCTCAACAGCGCCATCTCGGCGGTTTTCAGGCCCAGTTCACCGGCCTTGTCCAGGTATTCGCTCGGCAGCCGCTCCCGCCCGGTCACCACTAGATCGGCGGCCAGCACCTCGCCGGCCTGGCGCTCGAGCGCGCGGCCGACCCGATCAGTAAACAGACTCACCGCCGCCAGCGCCGCCGTGGCTACCACCAGGCCGGCAAACAGCATGACGAGGGCGCCGGAGCGGGATTGGCGGGTGAGGAGCTTGAGTGAGAGGGTGGTGGGGTTCATCGGCGGAGAGAATCGGCAGCGAGCACAAATCCGAAATCCGAAGCACCAAACTCGAAACAAGCACTAAATTCGAAATTCGAATGACCAAAACGCCCAGGCGCCGAGCCAGTGCGCGCCCGCCGTCTGAAGCATTCGTGCTTCGAATTTGTTTCGGATTTGGTGCTTCGGATTTCGAGTTTGCAAGCGTCAGACATCTTCAGCGGCAGCCTCACTCTCCACCAACACCCCATCCACAATCTCCTCCACCCGCGCACACCTTCGAGCGAGCCGCATGTCATGGGTCACCAGCACCAGCGCGGTGCCGTGGCGTTCGTTGAGCTCGAACAGCAGGTCGGCGACGGTTTCGCCGGTGCGCTGATCGAGGTTGCCGGTGGGTTCGTCGGCGAACAGGATGTCGGGCTCGCCGGCGAAGGCGCGGGCGATGGCGACGCGCTGCTGCTCGCCGCCTGAGAGTTGGCGCGGGTAGTGTTCCAGACGGTGGCTCAAGCCGACCTGGTCGAGCGCGTCGAGCGCGCGCCGGCGCGGCCGGTCGAAGCCGGCGATCTCGAGCGCCAGCATCACGTTCTCCAGCGCGGTCAGGCTCGGCAGCAAATGGAAGCTCTGGAACACGAACCCGACGTGGTGCTTGCGCAGCCGGGCGCGCGCGTTTTCATCCAGCGCGGTGAGTTCGGAACCGATCAGGCGGATCGTGCCGCTGCTCGGGCGATCCAGACCGGCGAGCAGCCCCAGCAGGGTGGTCTTGCCCGAGCCCGAAGCGCCAACGATGGCCAGCGTTTCGCCCGCGTTCAGGTCCAGGCTGATATCTTCGAGAATCTCGAGGCGCCCGCCGGGCGCGTCGACGGCAAAGCCCAGCTGTCGGGCCGAGAGAATGTGTTTACCGGGAGAAGCCATGATTGTCTGTCTCGCTCGAATCCTGATTCCGGCCATGCTGGCCGTGAGCCTGCTGGCGGCTGTGCCCGCGCAGGCGGAAAAATTGATGATCGTCGGCGACAGTCTCTCCGACGCCTATTCCATCCCGCGTGAATCGGGCTGGGTTCATCTGCTGTCCGAGCGCCTTGCCGACGAGCACGAAGTGATCAACGCCAGCATCTCCGGAGAGACGACCGCCGGTGCGGTGACGCGCATCGACGGATTGCTCGAGCGCCACGCTCCCGACGTCGTGCTGATCATCCTCGGCGGCAACGACGGCCTGCGCGGCCTGTCCCCGACCCAGACCGAAGACAATCTGGCGACCCTGATCGACAAAGGCAAGTCGGCCGGCGCCGAGGTGGCGCTGATGCAGATCCGCCTGCCGCCCAACCTCGGCCCCACCTACATCGAACGTTTCGAGGCCATTTATCCGCGCCTGGCCGGAGAATACGACATCGCGCTGCTGCCGTTCTTTCTCGACGACATCTTCAACCGGCCCGGCATGCTGATGGACGACGGCATCCATCCCACCGCCGATGCCCAGCCGCAAATCCTCGAGACGCTCTGGCCGAAGCTGCAAGCGCTACTCGATTGATCCGGCAGCAAGCTGCACTGCGGCCGGGTTAAATAAGTGATGCGGTCAGCCGCGCAAAATCGCGAAAGTCGTCCAGCCGATGCGTGCAGATCGAGTGGACAATGGCCCAGTCGACGTCTCGGTAGCTGTGGATCGCGATATTGCGAAAGCCAACGGCGGCGCGCAGACGATCGGCAAGCGCCTCACCGATCAGTTCGGCCTCATGCATCAACCTGAAGGTCTCGCCCATGGTCGTGGGTGCCGGTTCTTCGGTGGCGCTAAGCAGATGATTACCGATGTCGACGGTTAGTTGAATCGCGCGGGTGAGGTTGAGCGTGACGATGTCTTGCGCATCGATGTTGCTGGCGAGCTCGTCGGCCGTTTCCGGACAGGTGGTCTCGACGCGCTGGATACAGCGGCGCAGCGACTCCAGTTTTTCGTTCAGGATTGATCGAGCCATGCCTGGCGCCGTTCTTCCAGCATCCGTTCGCGCAGCGGCAGGAAATCCGCCTTTTCGATCAGGTGGTAGCTGACCAGCCGGGCCCAGTCCTCCCGGCTGCCGACGATGCGCGTACCGCCGGCGATGATTTCTCCGAGCAGCGGTTCGCCCACCGTTTGCAGATCGATCAGATCGACCGGGCGCCCGGTGACCTGGGCCAGCTCGTCGATCAGGGTCATGCGGCGCGCGCTCGAGAGCGGTTTGCCGGCATCGATGGCGATATCCAGATCACTCTGTGGCCCCGCGGAGCCGCTCGCGACCGAACCGAACACCACGCCCAGCCGGATATCTCCCTGTGCGTCAAGGGCTTGTGCCAGGTCCCGATGCAGTTTGCGCGCTCCAGCGTCCATTCCTGAAGTATATTAACCCGGCATCAAAGCAGGTTGCACTCAGGGCTCCAGGAATGGCCCTAATCAAGGCGTCGCTCGCTGGGAAGGGTCATTTCCCTTTGCAAGAGCGACAACGCCGAGTCGGGGCATTCCTGGGACCCCTGACATATTGATATTGAACGACAGGCCGCGCTGCGCATCCCGAAAGACGGCGTTAACGAAACTTGCTCCAGGCCCACTACAGCGGCGTTTCGCTGCCTTGCTGTCGGGATGTACAGCGCGGCTGAATGCAACCTGTTTTGATGTCGGGTTAATAGCAGCGGGCCCAGGAGCGGGATTCGGCTGACAGTTCGTGCGGCAAGGCGGTATCCTTGAGCGTCTGGCCTTGAATTCGAGCATTCTGAATGTCCGAACGCGAAATCATGGAATACGACGTCGTGATCGTTGGTGCCGGCCCGGCCGGGCTGGCTTGTGCGATCCGGCTCAAGCAGCTCAACGCTGACCTCAACGTCTGCGTGATCGAAAAGGCCGCCGAGATCGGCGGGCACATCCTCTCCGGCGCGGTCATCGAGCCCGAGCCGCTGGATGCCTTGATCGACGGCTGGCGCGACGATCCGCCGCCGATCTGCGTGCCGGCGAAAAAGGATCAGTTCCTCTACCTGACCAAGACCGGCAAACACCGGCTGCTCACGCCCCCGCAGCAGAAGAATCACGGCAACTTCATCGTCTCGCTGGGAGCCATGTGCGCCTGGCTGGCGCCGAAGGCCGAGGCGCTGGGCGTGGATTTGTTCCCCGGCTTTGCCGCTGCCGACCTGGCATACAACGACAACGACGAAGTCCAGGGCGTGATCATCGGTGACATGGGCGTCGACCGGGAAGGCAACCCCAAGGACAGCTACGTTCAAGGCATTGAAATACACGCGCCGGTGACCGTGCTCGGCGAGGGTTGTCGCGGTCACCTGACCAAGCGCGCGATCCGTAAATACGGGCTCGACGCCGATTCGGACCCGCAGACCTACGGCATCGGTCTGAAGGAATTGTGGCAGCTGCCCGAGGGCCGCAGCCAGCCGGGCCTGATTCAGCACACCGTTGGCTGGCCGCTGCCCGGCGAGATCTATGGCGGCAGCTTTGTCTATCACCTCGACAAGGATCGCGTCGCCATCGGACTGGTTGCCGGCCTGGACTATCAGGATCCGATGTTCAGGCCGTTCGAGGCATTCCAGCAGTTCAAGCACCACCCGATGATGCATGAGCTGCTCGAAGGCGGGGAGATCCTTTCGGCCGGCACGCGCGCGCTGGCCGAAGGCGGCTACCAGTCGCTGCCGAAGGTCGAGATGCCCGGTGCCATCCTGATCGGCGATACCGCCGGCGTGCTCAACGTGCCCAAGATCAAGGGCACCCACCAGGCGATGAAGTCGGGCATGCTTGCGGCCGAACACCTGGCCGAGAAATTGAGCAGCGAAGGTTTCGATGCCCGCCTGCGAGGCTCCGATGTCATGGCGGAGCTGAAGAAGGTCCGCAACATCCGCCCGGGCTTCAACAAGGGCCTGTGGCGGGGCATGGCCACTGCGGTCATCGAGACGGTCACCGCCGGCAAGCTGCCGCGCACACTGCGCAATCACGCCGATCATGAGCAGTTCCGCAAGCTCGACGAGCCGGGCTTCGACTACGACTACGTCGAGCGCGACCTGCCGCCGCGCGATCGCCTGGCGTCGGTGTTCTACGCCGATATCGCGCACGACGAGGATCAGCCAGTGCACCTGAAGGTTGCCGACCCCACCGTGTGCGTGACCCGATGCGCCGAGGAATACGGCAACCCCTGCACGCGCTATTGCCCGGCCGGCGTCTACGAAATTGTCGAGGACGAGGCCGGCGAAAAGCATCTGCAGATCAACGCTGCCAACTGCGTGCACTGCAAGACCTGCGATATTGCCGATCCCTATCAGGCCATCACCTGGGTCACGCCCGAGGGTGGCTCGGGGCCCAACTACAGCAATCTCTAAACCAGGAGCGTTTCCGGTGCACGGTGAATACAAGGTTCCCGGCGGCAAGCTGGTTGCTGCCGATGTCGAAGTGGTCGACGGCCGGCTCTCCGGCGTCAACATCTCCGGCGACTTCTTTCTCGAGCCCGATTCGGCGCTGGATCAGATCAATGCCGCGCTCGAGGGCATGCCCTCGAGCGCGCGCGTGCCGGCGCTGGCCCAGGCCATCGAGCACGCGCTGGATGATTCTGTCGAGATGGTCGGGTTTTCGCCACACGCGGTTGCCATTGCCGTGCGCCGGGCGCTCGGCAAGGCCAGCGGCTGGGGTGACCACGTCTTCGAAGTCATCGAGGCTGAAACCATGGCGCCGGTGATGCACGTGGCGCTCGATCAGGTGATTGCCGAAGAGGTCGGTGCGGGCCGGCGCGCGCCCACCCTGCGCTTCTGGGACTGGGACGATTCGGTGGTCGTCATCGGCGCGTTTCAGTCGCTGGCCAACGAAATCGACCCCGATGGAGCAAAGCGCCACGGCATCGAAGCCGTGCGCCGGATTTCGGGCGGCGGGGCGATGTTCATGGAGCCGGGCAACTGCATCACCTATTCGCTGGTCGTGCCCACCTCGCTGGTCGAGGGGCTGTCGATCGAGCAGTCCTACGCCTTTCTCGACGACTGGGTGCTTGGCGCCCTCGCTTCGGTGGGTATCAAGGCCCATTACGTGCCGATCAACGACATCGCCTCGGAAGCCGGCAAGATCGGTGGTGCGGCGCAGAAGCGCTTCGGCACTGGCGCGGTGCTGCATCACGCCACCCTGGCCTACGACATCGACGCCGAGCGCATGGTCGAGGTTCTGCGTATCGGCCGCGAGAAGCTCTCCGACAAGGGCACGCGCAGCGCCAACAAGCGCGTCGACCCGATGCGCGCGCAGACCGGCATGGCCCGCGAGGACATCATGCGCGCCTTCCTCGCGCACTTTGCCGAGCGCTACGACACCCGGCCCGGCCGCTACCGGCCCGAAGAACTTGAGCGCGCCGAAGCCCTGGTCAAGGACCGCTTTCTGACCCGCGACTGGACCCATCGCGTACCCTGATTCCGGCGGTTACAGCCATGCGCGCATGTCGCGGAAGCGCTCCCCGGAGGCGGGCCGGACAGCCGCATCAGCCGCATCGGGCAGGGCGGACTTGCGCGGCGCCGGTGCAGCCCCTGTCTTTCGGCAAGGATCGGATCCCGGGTGTTTTCGTCATCGTCCGCGCAGACGGCGTATGATGACGGCATGGCGCGCACCATTTTCTACTGGGTCTCGGCGCTGGCCGTACTGGTCACGGTTGCACTCGCTCTGATCTGGCCCGCGGCCTGGTGGGCACTGGCGGTTGTCCTGCTGCTCGTCGCCGTGGGCATTTACGATATCTTTTCGCGCCATAACGTCCTGACCAACTACCCGGTCATCGGGCACTTGCGCTACATGCTCGAGTTCATCCGGCCGGAGCTGCGCCAGTACTTCTTCGAGTCCGAAACCTCCGGGCGGCCCTTCAACCGCCTGCAGCGTGACGTGGTCAATCAGCGCGCCGACGGCGTCGAGAGCATCATGCCGTTTGGCACCATTCGCGACATCCAGGCCAGCGGCTACGATTTTGCCGAGCATTCGCTGGCCGTGCGCCAGGTCGATGCCGCCTGCAGCCGCGTCGTCTTCGGCGGCAGTGATTGCCGCCAGCCCTATGATGCCTCGCGGCTCAATATTTCGGCGATGAGCTTCGGCTCGCTTTCGGCCAACGCCGTGCTGGCGATGAATCGTGGCGCCAGCCTCGGCGGCTTTGCCCACAACACCGGCGAAGGCGGCTTGAGCCCCTACCACCTGGAGTACGGCGCCGATGTGGTCTGGGAAATCGGTACCGCCTATTTCGGCTGCCGCACGAAAGACGGCCGCTTCGACGCCGGGAAGTTTGCTGAAAAGGCGGCCGACGAGCACGTGAAGATGATCGAGCTCAAGCTCTCGCAGGGCGCCAAGCCCTCCCACGGCGGGCTGCTGCCGGCGGCCAAGATCAACGCGGAAATCGCCCGCGTTCGCGATATCCCGATGGGCGAGGACTGCCTCTCGCCGCCGACCCATCCGGAGTTCGACAGTCCCGTCGGCCTGCTCGAGTTCATCGCCCGCTTGCGTGATCTGACCGACGGCAAGCCGGTGGGCTTCAAGCTCTGCCTGGGAAGGCCGGCGGAGTTTCTCGGCATCTGCAAGGCCATGATCGCCACCGGCATCCGCCCGGATTTCATCACCGTCGACGGTGCCGAAGGCGGCACCGGCGCCGCGCCCGTCGAGTTTGCCGGCCGCCTGGGTATCTATATCAACGAAGCGCTGCCCTACGTGCACAACGCGCTCACCGGCGCCGGCCTGCGCGATGACATGCGCCTGGTGGCCAGCGGCAAGATCGCCACCGGCTTCGAGATGGTGCTCAAGCACGCCCTCGGCGCCGAGGCCTGCAACGCCGCGCGGCCGTTCATGTTCGCCGTCGGCTGCATCCAGGCGCGGCGCTGCCACACCAACAAATGCCCCACCGGCGTAACCACCCAGGACCCGCGCCGCGCGCGCGCCATCGACGTCGAATCCAAGGGCCTGCGGGTAAAGAATTTTCACGCAGCCACCGTGCAGTCCTTTCTCGATATCACCGGGGCCATGGGCTGCGCCGGCCCCGACGAGCTCGGGCCGGAATTCATTCATCAGCGCGGCCCGTCGGGACGGGTGCGAAGCCACGCCGAGATGTATGCGCGCCTCGCGCCCGAGCAGCTGCTCGGCGACGACATTCCCGACTATTACGCAGACGACTGGCGCCGGGCATCGGCCGATCACTTCTGAACCCGTGTCGGACCTGAGCCGGGGAGCCGTCCTTCGATCCGCGGCAGAAGAGTGCGGATTCTGCGGACCGGCTCTGTGAGCCCAGCGGTATCATTGCAATCAATCCTGTTTCTGATCGCCCTGCGGAGTCCTGCATGTTCAATTCATTCGGTCGCATCCTGACCCTGACGACTTTCGGCGAGAGCCACGGCCCGGCGATCGGCTGCGTGGTCGATGGCTTTCCGCCCGGCATGGAGATTGCCGCCGACGAGATTCGCGCCGAGCTGATGCGCCGGGCGACCGGGCAGAGCCGCTGGACCTCGCAGCGCCGGGAGCAGGAGGACGTGCAGATCCTCTCGGGCGTGTTCGAGGGCCGCACGACCGGCGCGCCGATTGCGCTTGTGGTCTACAACACCGACGCGCGCTCGAAGGATTACTCGAAGATTGCCGATCAGTTCCGGCCCGGGCACGCTGACTACACCTGGCACCACAAGTACGGTATCCGCGACTATCGTGGCGGTGGCCGGTCGTCGGCGCGCGAGACGGCGATGCGGGTGGCCGCCGGAGCGCTGGCGAAAAAGTGGTTGCGCGAGCGTCTCGGCGTCGAGATCACCGGCTGGCTGTCGCGGATCGGCGAGGAGGTTTGCGACGAGCAATTCGATCCCGCGGTGATCGACACCAACCCGTTTTTCTGTCCCGATGCATCAAGAGTCGCGGCGCTCGAGGACTACATGAAAAAGCTCTGGAAGTCGGGTGACTCCGCTGGCGCTCTGGTGAAGGCCCGCGCCACCGGCGTGCCCGTCGGTCTGGGTTCGCCGGTCTACGCCAAGCTCGACGCGGATCTGGCCGCGGCGATGATGAGCATCAATGCCGCCAAGGGCGTGGAGATCGGCGCCGGCTTCGATTCGGTTTCGCAAAAGGGTACCGAGCACCGCGACGAGATCACGGCCGAAGGTTTCGAGTCCAACCACGCCGGGGGGGTTCTGGGCGGAATTTCGACGGGTCAGGCGGTCGAGTGCGCGGTGGCCTTCAAGCCGACTTCGTCTTTGCGCCTGCCCGGAAAAACGGTGAATCGCCAGGGCGAGCCGGTTGAAATCGTCACCACCGGTCGCCATGACCCTTGTGTCGGGATTCGCGCGGCGCCCATCGTCGAGGCGATGCTGGCGCTGGTGATCATGGATCATGTCCTGCTCGATCGCGCCCAGTGCGGCGACGTGGACGAGCAGACGCCGCGCATTCCTGGCGGAGAATCATAGTGGGAAGTGTTCAGTGTGAAGTGTGAAGTGTGAAGAAAACCAGTCCCGAGTGGTCCGCACTTCACACTTCACACTTGAGCATTTCACATTTCACACTTCACACTTAAAATATTTCACACTTCACACTTAAAGAAGCGACATCATGAGCGAAGCGAAGCAAGGTTATCGAGTGGCCCTGGCCGGTGCGACCGGGGCGGTGGGGCAGGTCATGCTGGAGCTGCTGGCCGAGCGCGAGTTTCCGATCAGCGAACTGGCGGTGCTGGCCTCCAGCCGGTCGGCCGGCAAGCAGGTCGAATTCGACGGCAAGTCGGTGACCGTCCAGGATCTTGCCGAATTCGACTTCAGCGGCTGGGATTTTGCGCTGTTCTCCGCCGGCGGCAGCGTTTCGGCCGAGCACGCGCCGCGCGCGGCAAAGGCCGGCTGCACGGTCATCGACAACACCTCGCATTACCGGCTCGACCCGGACGTGCCGCTCATCGTACCCGAGGTGAATGGCGACGTCCTGGATGATTTCGGCACCGATGGCGGCATCATCGCCAACCCCAACTGCTCGACCATCCAGATGCTGCTGGCCATCGCACCCATTCACCGCGCCGCCGGCGTGGCGCGCGTCAACGTGGCCACCTACCAGTCGGTTTCCGGTGGTGGCGCAAAAGCCATGGAAGAGCTGGCCCAGCAGAGCAAGGACCGTTTCAACTTCACCGAGCCCACGGTCGAGGCCCTGAACGCGCCGATCGCCTTCAACGTCATCCCGATGATCGACAAGCTGCAGGACAACGGCTACACCGGCGAGGAGATGAAGATGCACAACGAAACGCGGCGCATCTTCGATACCGATCAGATCTCAGTCAACGCCACGGCCGTGCGCGTGCCGGTGTTCTTCGGCCACGGCGAGGCAGTGCATCTGGAAACGGTCGAGCCGCTGTCGCTCGAGGATGCACGCGATCTGCTGCGCAACGCGCCCGGTTTGAAGGTGATCGACGAGCCCGAGATTCCCACGCCGCTGACACACGCCAGCGGCCGCGACGAAACCTTCGTCAGCCGCATCCGGCGCGACCTCAGTCATCCCCGGGGGCTCGACTTCTGGGTGGTGTCCGACAACGTCCGCAAGGGCGCGGCGCTGAATGCAATCCAGATCGCCGAATATCTGATCAATCGCCGATGAGCTACTGCGTGACGGCGTGACGGCGTCCGGCGGTGCTCGGATTCCTCGTGTACTTCTACGTACACTCCGGATCCTGTGCTCCGGCGGCCACCGTCACGCAGCCGCTCGCTACGCTTCTCGGCGTTTGATTTTAATCAGCGAACTCATGAAAGAGCGCCGCCGCGCCGCGACGCTTTCGCATCGTGTGAAGACGTTGGTATACTTGCTTGAATTGGAATACATTTGTCAAGCATTCAGAGGGAAACGGCGCTCATGGCCAACAATGCTGTTCGACTGATCGCACCAGTCGTGCTGGGAGCACTCATTCTGCTATTTCCGGCCGATGGACTTCGGGCGCTGGGGCTTGGGGAAGCCCGCGTGGACTCGTGGCTGGGGCAGCCGCTGGACGCGACCATCCGCCTGCTCGAAATCGAGGGTGAAGCCATCGAGTCGGTCAGCGTCGGCCCGGCGGCGCTGAAGGATTTCGAGCGTCTGGGCATGCCCAGTGATGCGCTCGCGCTGGGGCTGGAGGTCACGATCGATCGCAGCACCCAGCCGCCGATCGTGCACTTGAGCTCGCAGCGTCCGGCCAATGATCCCATCATTCAGGTTCTCCTGGATGCGCGCTGGGCCAACGGTCGCGTGCTGCGCGAATACACCCTGTTCCTGGATCCACCCGTGGTTGATTCTGCGCCGCCGGCGCGTGAGTTGAGCGGGGCCGGTCAGAGCGAAGCCCCCGCGCCGACAACGCCTGTGGCCGATGAGCGTGACAGCGCCCCGAGCGCATCGGCGTCGCGCCCGGCCGCCGACTCGTCGCCATCGGCCGAGCCTGCTTCCGCTGCGCGCGGCGCAGATTCGATCCAGGTCCAGGAGGGTGACACCCTCTGGAGTATTGCCCGCAACTGGCGTCCCGATACCGCGCTGAGCATGGATCAGGTCATGCTGGCGATCTTCAATCGCAACCGTGACGCCTTTCTGGGTGAGAACATCAATCAGCTGCGCAGCGACGCGCAGCTGGACATGCCGGCACTCGATGAGCTGCGCTCCATGGAACGCGCCGAGGCCGAGCGCCGCGTACGTGAACACATGCGCTCCTGGCAGCCGGCGGCCGCCGAGGAGCTGCCGGTGGTATCCGATGCGGCGATCCCGGAGGCTCCCGCGCCGGCCGAGCCGGAAGCGACCGATGCAGTGGCCGATACGACGGCCCCCGCCGAGTCCGCTGAGTCGGATCAGGCCGAAGACGACTTCCGTCTGGACGTTGTGCCGCCCGAAGAGGATGGCTACTCCGAAAGCTCGGCGGTGGCCGATGAAGAGATCCGCGCCGCGCGCAGCGAGCTCAATGCGCTGGAAAGCGACATCATCATGGACGGCTTCGCCAATGATGCCTTTGATGATCATGTCGCTGAGATTCGCGACGCGCTCGATCAGCGTGACATGGCCGGTCTGGCGGTTGCCAAAGAGTCTCTGGCCGAGCTCGAGGCACGGCTGCGCGAGGCGCGTGAAGCCCGCGCCGAAGAGGAAAGCCTGGCGCAGACCGACGCCGCCTCCGAGGCGACCGACAGCAGCGGCAGCGAGCGCATCGATGAATACATGCGCGAGCTTGAAGAGCGCTTTCAGCCCGGCGATGCGGAAGACGAGCCGGCGCTTGAAGACGACAGCGCAGCAGGCGAGCCCGTGGCTGACGCCGATATGCAGGAGCCGCTGATCGAGGAAGCGGCGGATTCCGATGTTCAAAACGACCAGCCGCCGGCTGAACAGGCCGAGGAGTCCGCTGTGGCGGAGCGTTCCGAGTCGTCGGCAACGCCAAGCTCCGGTGGTTTGTCAATGTGGCTGTGGCCGCTGCTGGGGCTGTTGCTGATCGTGGCGCTCGTGGCCGCTGCATTGATCTGGCTGCGTCGCCGCCGCGCCGGTGCTGCCGGCGGTCGTTCGGGCCCCGATGATGCCGTTGCCCTGGCCCGCAAGAATGTGGCCCAGGAGCCGCGGGAGCTGTCCGCCCACCTGGCGCTGCTCAAACTGCTGGCTGACCGTGATCAGGAACAGGCATTCACCGATGCCTTCGATCAGATGTATCAGGTCGTCGACGACGAATCTGCCAGCGAGTGGCAGGAGGCGCTGGCCCTGGCGGCCACTCAGGCGCCCGATCATCCGCTGGTGACGACCGGCGAAGGCGAGTACGAGGACGAATTCGATCGCCGCGCCGACGAGATGCTGGGCATGCTCGACGTCGACGCAGACGAATCCGGGAGCGAGGCATTCGAGGACACCGCAGAGCGCCGCGGTTTCCAACCCGATTTCGGTGAGCACAGCGACAGCGACATTACCGCCGATGAACTCGAAGGCCAGGATCGAGAGGCGGAGTACGACGTCGATACCGACCTCGCCGAGCTTTCCGACCGCCTCGATGAGCCTTCCGAAGGGTCGGTGCCGCATCTTTACTCCGCCGACGATGGTGATGACAAGGATGCCGCCGACTTCAATGAATTCAGGGAGCTCGACGAGTACAGCCTTGGCGATGCGACCGAGGCCGAGGTGGATGAGTACTCCGAGGCGCCGGTGACGATCGGGGAGGAGCAGGCCGATGAACCCGATCTGGATCTAGAAACCGCCCAGGAGCAGGAAGCCGATGAGGTGTTTGGCGAGGCCGGCACACGCGACGATGAAGCGCT
The DNA here is from genome assembly GCF_056324145.1 of Wenzhouxiangella sp. YN1. Classification (NCBI taxonomy): domain Bacteria; kingdom Pseudomonadati; phylum Pseudomonadota; class Gammaproteobacteria; order Chromatiales; family Wenzhouxiangellaceae; genus Wenzhouxiangella; species Wenzhouxiangella sp. YN1. The sequence continues at coordinate 40,934 of NZ_JBJNIO010000146.1, read as the reverse complement.
CGAGTTCGACCTTGATTCCGAGTTCGGAGCAGAAGAGCCCATCGAGGCAGACCGGGGCTTCGAATTCGATCTCGAGAGCGAAGATGCCGGCGCTGCTGAGCAGGCGGAGGAGCCGCCGTTCGAGTCGGGTGACGATGAGAGCTTCGAGTTCGATCTGCCGCCGGCCGAGGAGCCGGTGGTTGATCCGGGCACGCCTTCTGAAGCGGTCCTGACCGACGAGGATGCTGACGTCAAGCTCGATCTGGCCCGGGCCTACCTGTCGGTTGATCTGGCCGACTCGGCGCGCGCGGTGCTCGACGAAGTGGTCAGCGACGGCAGCGACGCCAAGCGTCAGGAAGCCCGCGAGCTTCTCGACGGGCTGGATTAAGACGGAATGCCGGAATGCGACTGGCCGCCGGCATCGAGTACGACGGCAGCGGGTTCTTTGGCTGGCAGACGCAGCGCCAGACGCCCACCGTACAGGCCTGTCTGGAATCGGCGCTGAGTCGGGTGGCCAATCACCCGGTGGCCGTACAGGGCGCCGGGCGCACCGACACCGGGGTCCACGCGCGCTGTCAGGTTGCACATTTCGACAGCAACGCCGAGCGCGGTGAGCGTGCCTGGGTTCTGGGGACCAACACGCATCTGCGTCCCGGTATTTCTGTGCTCTGGGTTCGCCCCGTGACGAGTGACTTCCATGCCCGCTTTTCGGCCGCACGCCGACGCTACCGTTATCGTATTCTCAACCGTTGGGTGCGACCGGCCATCGCCCGCGGCCAGCTGGCCTGGGTACGTCAGCCGCTGGACGCGCAGCGTATGCATGATTCGGCACAAGCCCTGCTGGGTGAGCACGACTTTTCCAGCTTTCGGGCGGTCGGCTGCCAGGCAAGATCACCGGTCAGGCGGGTCCACCGGCTGTCGGTCAGCCGCTGCGGCAGCGAGGTCATTGTCGACATCGAAGCCAACGCCTTCGTCTACCATATGGTGCGCAACATCGTCGGCACGTTGATTGCCGTTGGCAAGGGCGAGCGTTCCGTGTCCTGGCCGGGCGAGGTGCTGGCAGCGCTCGATCGGACGGTGGCTGGCCCGACGGCAGCGGCCGAAGGCCTGTGTTTCGTGGCGCCGAGTTATCCGGATCATCCGGACTTGCCGGTAGGCATGGAAATCGACTTTCCGCCGCGTGATGACGGGCGGCAGGCCGGGATCTGATTCCGGGGAGAGCGGCGGCGCACACCTCTCGACCAAACTTTTGCTGGAAGCGGCCGTTTCACACCGATGCGAAATCCGATGAATGATCCTGTTTCAAACTGCGCTGATCCGCGTCAGCCGCAGCTGACGCACGTTCAAGGGCGCAAACCATGACCCGGGTGAAGATCTGCGGCATCACGTCCATCGAGGATGCACTGGCGGCCGCCGCCGCCGGGGTTGATGCCATCGGCCTGGTTTTCGTTGAAGGCACGCCGCGCTGCATCGACTTTGAACGCGCCCGGGCGATCTGCCGGGCGCTGCCGCCGTTCGTCAGTCGCGTCGGCCTGTTCATGGACGCCCCGGCGACAGCAGTGACTGCAGCGCTTGCGCAGGTGCCGCTGGATTGGCTGCAGTTCCACGGACGCGAAAGTCAGGACTTCTGCCAACAGTTCGGTCGGCCCTGGATGAAGGCGCTGGCGATGGGTGGGGAGCATGCCGACGATCCCGACGACTACGCTCTGGCCGACGCGCTTTTGCTCGATGCGCACGCGCCCGGCCAGACCGGTGGCAGCGGTAAGGCTTTCGACTGGTCGAGGGCGCCGCGCGTGGATCGCCCCTGGGTGCTGGCCGGCGGATTGCGTCCCGATAACGTGCGCGAAGCCTGTGCCCGCCTCGAGCCGCATGCCGTGGATGTTTCCAGCGGAGTCGAGGTCTCGCCCGGCGTGAAGAGTGATAAGCTGATTCGTGACTTTATCAAGGCGGTGAAACATGGCTGAAATAGCCGAAAAAACAGCGACTGCAAGCGAATTGCCCGATGCCGGCGGCCACTTTGGCGTCTTCGGCGGACGTTTCGTTTCCGAAACCCTGATGGCGGCGCTCGAAGAACTGGAGACGGCCTGGCGGAGTCACCTTGCCGACGACGCCTTCATGGCGCGCCTTGACGCTGATCTGGCGCACTTCGTTGGCCGTCCGTCGCCGCTTTATTTCGCCGGCAATCTGACGCGCAGGATCGGCGGCGCCAAAATCGTGCTCAAGCGCGAAGATCTCAACCACACTGGCGCGCACAAGATCAACAACACCGTCGGTCAGGCCCTGCTCGCACAGGCCATGGGCAAGCAGCGCGTGATTGCCGAAACCGGCGCCGGCCAGCACGGCGTGGCCACTGCCACCGTGGCCGCCCGGCTGGGCATGAAGTGCGTCGTCTACATGGGTGCAGACGACGTCCGGCGTCAGTCGGTCAACGTCTTTCGCATGAAGCTGCTCGGCGCCGAAGTAGTCAGCGTCGAAGACGGCTCGCGCACGCTCAAGGACGCGCTCAACGAGGCCATGCGCGACTGGGTCACCAACGTCGACGATACTTTCTACGTGCTGGGCACGGTCGCCGGGCCGCATCCTTACCCGGCCATGGTGCGCGACTTCAACGCCGTGGTCGGGCGCGAGGCGCGCCGCCAGATGATGGCAGAATACGGCAAGCTGCCCGATGCCCTGGTTGCCTGCGTCGGCGGCGGCTCGAACGCCATGGGCCTGTTTCATCCCTTTATCGACGATGCCGGTGTGGCCATGTACGGCGTCGAGGCGGCGGGTCGCGGCCTGGCCGGCCACGAACACGCGGCCAGCCTGTGCGCCGGCCGCGTTGGCGTGCTGCACGGCTCGCGCACCTACCTGCTCGACGACGACGCCGGGCAGATCGTCGACACCCACTCGATTTCGGCCGGGCTTGACTACCCGGGCGTCGGTCCGGAGCACGCCTGGCTGAAAGACTCCGGCCGCGCTCAGTATGTCGGTATCGACGACGACGAGGCGCTGACGGCATTCCACGAACTGACCCGCAGCGAAGGCATCATGCCGGCGCTGGAGTCCGCTCATGCCGTGGCCTGGGGCATGAAGCTGGCCGCCGAGCGCGATCCCGACGACGTGGTTCTGGTCAATCTGTCCGGCCGGGGCGACAAGGACATCAACACCGTGGCTGAACTGGAAGGAATGACGTTGTGAACCGCATCGACGCGAGATTCGAACAGCTGCGCGGCGACAATCGCCGGGCGCTGATCCCGTATATCACCGCCGGCTATCCCGGGCCCGACGCGACCGTGCCGGTTCTGCACGCCGCCGTCGAGTCGGGCTGTGATCTGATTGAAATCGGCATGCCGTTTTCCGACGTCATGGCCGATGGGCCGGTGATCCAGAAAGCCTGCGCGCGTGCGCTGGAGCAGGGCACCGGTCCGCAGCAGGTGCTGGCCATGGTCGCGGAGTTCCGCCGCCGCGATGCCGATACGCCGATCATCCTGATGGGCTATGCCAACCCCATCGAGCGCCGCGGCGTGGCGCGGTTCTGTGAAGAGGCGGCGGCTGCGGGCGTCGACGGCCTGCTGATCGTCGATTATCCCGCCGAGGAGGCGGCAGAAATGCGCGCCGAGCTGCTCCGCCACGGCCTGCACCAGATCTTTCTGGTGGCGCCGACCACCACGGATACGCGCCTGCAGCGGACAGCCGAGCTGGCCGGCGGCTTTCTCTACTATGTCTCGATCAAGGGCGTGACCGGCGCGGCGACGCTGGATACGACTTCGCTGGCCCCGGCCGTTGCCCGCGTGCGGGCCGCGGCGGGCGTTCCCGTTGCCGTCGGTTTCGGCATTCGCACGCCCGAGCACGCGGCCGCGGTCGCCGAGAGCGCGGATGCCGTCATCATCGGTTCGGCGCTGGTAGAACAGCTGGGCCGGGCCGGCACCACGGCGGAGGCCGTGGCTGCAGCGCGTGACTACCTTGCCCCGATTCGCCGGGCCATGGACAATAATGCTCCTTCGAGAAATGACGTGGTGACTGCCTGACATGACCTGGTTCCAGAAATTGATGCCCGCCCGGATCCGTACCGAAGGCTCCAAGAGCCGCAAGGTGCCCAACGGGCTGTGGACCAAGTGCAAGGCCTGTGATGCGGTGCTCTACCGGCCGGAGCTGGAGCGCAACCTCAATGTCTGCCCCCGCTGCGACCATCACATGGCGCTGACCGGCCGCTCGCGGCTGGAAGCCTTTCTGGACGAGGGCGAACACGTCGAGATCGGCGCGGAGCTGGCGCCGGTGGATGTGCTCCGCTTCAAGGACACCAAGAAGTACCGCGACCGGATCGTTGCCAGCCAGAAGGCGACCGACGAACAGGACGCGCTGATTGCGCTGCGCGGCACGCTGCTGGAAATGGAGCTGGTCGCCTGCGCCTTCGATTTTCGCTTCATGGGCGGCTCGATGGGTTCGGTGGTGGGCCAGCGTTTTGCCCTGGCAGCCGAAGATTGTCTGGAGCGCGGCCTGCCGCTGGTTTGTTTTGCCGCCTCCGGCGGTGCCCGCATGCAGGAAGGCCTGTTTTCGCTCATGCAGATGGCCAAGACCTCGGCCGCCCTGGCACGCATGGCCGAACAGGGGCTGCCCTATATCGCCGTGCTGACCCATCCCACCACCGGCGGGGTGTCGGCCAGCCTGGGCATGCTTGGCGACATCAACCTGGCCGAGCCCAACGCACTGATCGGTTTTGCCGGTCCGCGCGTGATCGAGCAGACGGTGCGCGAGAAGCTCCCGGAGGGCTTTCAGCGCTCGGAGTTCCTGATCGAGAAGGGCGCCATCGACCAGATCGTCGACCGCCGCGAGCTTCGCCAGCGCGTACACGGCCTGCTGACCATGCTGCTGGCACCGCGCCGTCGCAGCGAGCCGAAGGAAGGCGAGCTGGTCGAAACGGACCAGTAAGCCGGCGGGCCGGACTCCCATCGTCTTGAACGCTTCCCGCCGTTTGTCCGAGCTCACCGAGGACAAGGCCCTGACCGACTGGCTGGCCCGTCTGGAATCGCGTGCGCCGGCCTCCCGCATCGGGTTGGGGCTCGACCGCGTCCGCGCAGTCTGGCAGCGCATGGACGCTGAGCTGACCATGCCGGTGATCACCGTCGCCGGAACCAACGGCAAGGGCTCGATCGTGGCCATGATCGAATCGATGCTCCTTGCCGGCGGCTATCGCCCCTTTGCTTATACCTCGCCCCATATCCTGCGCTTTTCCGAGCGCATGCGCGTTGCTGGTCGCGAGGCCGGGGCGGAAGCCCTGATCGAGGCGCTCGATGAGGTCGAGGCGGCTCGCGGAGAGGTCGATCTGACCTATTTCGAGCACGTGACTCTGGCGGCGTTCCACCTGGCCTGGCGGGCCGGAGCGGACGCCGCGATACTCGAAGTCGGCCTCGGCGGGCGTCTGGACGCAGTCAACGTCATTGATGCCGACGTGGCGATCATTGCCTCGATCGATATTGATCATGCCGAGTACCTGGGCGACACGCGGGCAGAGATTGCGCTTGAAAAAGCCGGGATTGCCCGATCAGGGCGGGCCCTGGTGATTGGCGAACCGGACTGGCCGACCGGCCTGGACGCCGCCCTGCAGGCCAGCGGGGCTCGGGTGATTGCGGTGCAGGATCGGCTGCATCCGGCCGCTGGCGAGCGCATCGGCCTGAGGCTTTCTTCCGGAACGCATCAACTGCCGCTGCCCGCCCTCGCCGGCGAGTGGCAGCGTCACAACGCCGCCTGCGCCGTGATTGCGCTGGATGAGCTGCAAGAGCGTCTGCCGCTTGGCGCACAGTCGATGGCGACGGGTCTGGAGACGGTCCGTCTCATGGGGCGCTTCCAGCGCGTTCAGGATCGCCCGCAGTTGATCCTTGATGTGGCCCACAACCCGGCCGCGGCGGCGTCGCTGGCACGCGCCCTGGGACCTTGCAGCGGGCGCAGCACGGCGGTGTTTTCCGCCCTCGCCGGTAAAGATATCGCCGCCATCGCCCGGGCCGTGGACCCCTGTTTTTCACGCTGGTTACTCGCCCCCCTGGCTGGCGATCGCGGGCAGGCGGCCGCTGACATTGCAGCTGCACTGGCCAGGGCGCCTGTTTCCGGCAGCGTCGAAACGCTAGAATCCGTAGCTGCTGCGCTGCAGCATGCGCTCGCCGGCAGTGAGCCGGACGATCGCGTGGTGGTTTTCGGCTCGTTCTTGACGGTGGCCGAGGCGTGGCCCGAAGTAAATCCGAATGCGAGGCAGCGGGGCGATCTTCGGTGATCATGCAACGGCGCTTGCTGCAAAGGCCCGCCTTGCTCGTGCGATAATTGCCTGGAGGTCACGCAATCTATGGACAAGGTTCTCAAGCAGCGGCTGGTCGGCGCCAGCATTCTCATCGCTCTGGCAGTGATCTTCCTGCCGATGTTGTTCCATGGTGGCGCTGAAGAAGGCACTGCGCCGCGTGAACTGGCGCTCGATCTGCCCGATCGTGAAGCCGGCGACCGGCGCGTGCGCCGACTGGCGCTCGACCCGGATGAAGCGCGTCGGCCGGCGCAGGCCAGTCAGCCGGATCCGGCGACCGAGACCGCGGCTGCCGAAAGCAGGCCTCAGGAGCGCGACCGCAGCGCAATGCGCGCCCGTGACCCGGCTGTTCGAACCGAATCCGACGCTGCCGAGGACGCTGCCGAGGATCAAGCCAACCGCAGCCGCGAAGCGGCAGCAGACGATCTGCCGGCAGAGCCGGCTGACGGTGATGAAGCCGGCGGCACACAGGCCCCGGAACTGGCGGCGGCTCCGGAAGCCGCTGACCGACCGCCAGAGCCGGCAGCGGCGGAGCAGCCAAGCGAACAAGAGCCGCCATCAACAGACGCCCCAACCGCGGCTGAGCCAGGCTCCGCGCCCGCTGAGGAGGGCGGCTGGGTGGTCCAGGTCGCGGTGTTCAGTAACCGCGAGACGGCCGACCGGATCCGCAAACGCCTGAGCGATCTCGGCCATCGCGCCGCCATGGATGTATTGGTGCGCGACCAGGCCGAGCTGTTCAGATTGCGCACGGGCCCGTATGCCGGCGAAGCCGAGGCGGTCGAGGCAAGAAGCCAGATTGCGGCAACGGTCGCCGGTGTCGACCCGGCCGTGCGCGAGCTTTCTGCCACCGGGCAGGAGCACAACGACGAGCGCAGCGGCCTGGCGGTACAGGTCGGCTCTTTTGCCAGCCGCAACAATGCCGAGCGCCTCAGTTCCCGACTCAGCAACGCCGGCTTTGATGCGTTCATGTTCAGCGAGCAATCAGGTGGCCGCACCATCTGGCGGGTTCGCGTGGGAACGCATGACGAGCGCGCCGAGGCCGAGGCGCTGCTGGAAACACTGCGGGCGGAACAGGGACTGGACGGAATCGTGGTTTCGCACCCATGAACTGGGCTGACTACACCATCATTGGCATCGTGCTGGTGTCGATGGTGGTCAGCCTGTTTCGCGGCTTTCTCCGCGAAGTGTTTTCGCTGCTGGTCTGGGTTGCTGCCGTCTACGCGGCGCTGCAGGCTGCCGGCCCGCTGGCGGTGCAGCTCGAAGGCATCATCGAAGTGCCTTCGGTGCGCGTCATCATTGCGTTTGTCGGCGTCTTTCTGATCGTGCTCGTTGTCGGCGGGCTGATCAATTACCTTCTGGGGCGGCTTGTCGATGGCACCGGCCTGTCCGGCACCGACCGAGTTTTCGGCGCTCTCTTTGGCGCGCTTCGGGGGCTGGCCATCGTGCTGGTGGCGGTGATCATTGCCGGCTTTACCCCGTTCGTGGCCGATCCCTGGTGGCAGCAGTCAACCCTGCTGCCCGAGATGGAAAGAATGGCCACCTGGATGGTGGGTTTCTTTCCCGAATCCATTCGGGCCTATCTGCCTGATGAAGTAGTCACCGAAACGGTCATAACGGAGGCCGAAATCTGATATGTGCGGAATTGTCGGAATCGTGGGACGCTCGCCGGTAGCGGCCCGGCTGTATGACGCCATGACCATCCTGCAGCACCGCGGCCAGGATGCTGCGGGCATCACTACGCTCGACGGCGGACGGATGCACTCGGCCAAGGGCCTGGGTCTGGTGCGCGATGTCTTCGACGAAGAAGACGTGACCGGCCTGACCGGACAGATCGGCATTGGCCATGTGCGTTATCCAACGGCCGGCCGTGATCGCCCCGATGAGGCTCAGCCGATGTACGTCAACTCGCCCTGGGGTATCGCGCTGGGCCATAACGGCAATCTCACCAACAGCGATCGGCTCAGCCACGAACTGTTTACCGAGGATCGACGCCATCTCAACACCGAGTCCGACTCGGAGGTGTTGCTCAACGTGCTGGCGCACGAACTCAGCGCGCATACCAACAACGGTCTGTATCCGGAGGATATCTTCGCCGCCGTGGACGGGGTTTACCGGCGCTGTCGCGGCGCCTACGCAGCCGTGGCCCTGATTGCCGGCGTCGGCCTGGTGGCGTTCCGTGATCCCAACGGCATTCGCCCGGCAGTGCTTGGCCGGCGCCAAACCCCGGACGGGCCCGAATACATCGTTGCCTCTGAATCGGTCGTGCTCGACATTCTCGATTTCGAGCTGATTTCCGATCTCGCACCGGGCGAGTGTGTCTTCGTCACGCTGGATGGCGAGCTTCACCGCAAGGTCAGCCAGCATGCAGCGTCTTACACGCCCTGCATGTTCGAGTACGTGTATTTCGCGCGGCCCGACTCCATGATCGACGATCTGTCGATCTACAAGGCGCGGTTGCGCATGGGCGAGGCCCTGGCCGAAAAGATTCTGCAGGAGTGGCCGGATCACGACATCGACGTCATCATTCCGGTGCCCGACACCAGCCGCACGGCCTGCCTGCCGCTGGCTCACCAGCTGGGGGTGAAATATCGCGAAGGTCTGATGAAAAATCGCTATATCGGGCGCACCTTCATCATGCCGGGCCAGGAAGAGCGCGTGCGCTCGGTTCGGCGCAAGCTCAACGCCATCGCGCTGGAGTTTCGCAACAAGAACGTGCTCCTGGTCGATGACTCCATCGTACGCGGCACCACGTCGAAGCAGATCATCCAGCTGGCGCGCGAGGCCGGCGCAAAGAAAGTCTACCTGGCTTCTGCCTCACCGCCGGTGCGCTATCCCAACGTCTACGGAATCGACATGCCCGCCACCTCGGAGCTGGTGGCCTCGGGCCGAACCGAGGAAGAGATCTGTCGCGAGATCGGCGCCGACCGGCTGATCTACCAGGATCTCGCCGCTCTGGAAAAGGCCGTGCGCGGCAAGAACGAGCGCCTGACCGGCTTTGACAGCTCGTGTTTCAGCGGTGAGTACATCACCGAGCTGGAAGCGGATTATTTCGAAAAACTCGCCTCACGGCGCTCGGATGCCGCGAAAGCGCAGCGGCGAAGCTCGGCCTGAACCGCGCTCGCGGGCGTGATGCGGGCACGCGCTGTTGACGCTGCGTCTGCGACAATCACTCGATGTCGAATGTTGCCATCATGTGGTTCCGCCGCGATCTGCGACTGGCGGACAATCCTGCACTGGCGCACGCTTGCCGCGACCATGCACATGTGCTGCCCGTATTCGTCTTCGACCCGGCCGCGGAGCGGCCGTGGTCACCCGGGGCGGCCAGCCGCTGGTGGCTGCATCAGTCGCTGGCGAGTCTGGCGGAGCAACTGCGCGAGCGCGGCAGCCGCCTGATCCTGGCCGCCGGCGATCCGCTGCAGGCGTTCGAGCGCATGCGCAAGGTCACCGGTGCCCGCGCCGTTTACTGGAATCGCTGCCATGAGCCGGCGCTGGTCGAGCGCGATCGATGCATCAAGCAGCGCCTGCGAAGTGAGGGGCTGATTGCGCAGAGCTTCAATGGCTCGCTGTTGATCGAGCCCTGGGCCGGTGGCAAGGCCGACGGCGACGCATACCAGGTCTTCACGCCGTTCTGGAAAAACCTGCAGAAGCGCTGGCAGCCGCCCGGCCACAGTCCCGAGCCACGAGCGCTGACGCCGCCAGCGCGCTGGCCGGCCAGCCTCGATCTGGAGCAACTCGATCTGTTGCCTGACCATCACTGGCCGGAAAAGCTGGCAAGGCACTGGACCCCGGGCGAGTCGGGTGCACGCCGCCGGCTCGACCAGTTCGCCAATCACGTCAGCGCCTATCACGAGCAGCGTGATCGACCGGACCGGGCGGGCACCTCGGGGCTTTCACCGCACCTGCATTTCGGTGAGGTCTCACCGGGACAGGTCCTGCGTGCGCTCGAACCGAGCGGTGAGTTGCCGCTCGGCAAGGGACGAATGGTGTTTGCCAGTGAGCTGGCCTGGCGCGAGTTTTCGCAACATCTGCTGTGGCACTTTCCGTGCACCCCGGAGCAGGCGCTGAAGCCATCCTTTCGCGCCTTTCCCTGGCGGGCGCGCGCGGACTATGCCAACGACCTGGCGGCCTGGCGACGCGGCCAGACCGGTATTCCCATGGTGGATGCCGGCATGCGCCAGCTCTGGGCCACGGGCTGGATGCACAATCGGATGCGCATGATCGTGGCCTCCTTTCTGACCAAGAACCTGCTCATTCCCTGGCAGGAGGGCGCGCGCTGGTTCTGGGACACCCTGGTTGACGCCGATCTGGGCAACAACACCCAGGGCTGGCAGTGGACCGCCGGCTGCGGGGCGGACGCGGCACCGTATTTCCGAGTCTTCAATCCGGTGCTGCAGGGCGAGAAGTTCGACCCGGACGGCGCTTACCTCAGGCGTTGGTGTCCGGAGCTGGCCGAGCGCGCGACAAAGCGCGTCCACCAACCCCTGACTTCGAGCGAGTCAAGAGCGCTCGGCTATCCCGAGCCGATCGTGGACCTCAAGGCCAGCCGCCGCCGGGCCCTGGAAGCCTGGGAGCAAACAAGACAATAGAAAAAATCGGGGCAAAGCGTAGCGGGCGCAGCAGCTTTGCATCGATTTTTCAGCGTGTGTAGTACCAGTGCCACGGCTCCCACGCAATCCGGTGGCGATTGTGGCGCGGGTAGGACTCTCTGAAGCCGAAGACCCGGGCGTGATTGAGTAGCCAGTCATAGGCCTCGGTTGCGGCAAAGTCTTCTTCCAGCGGCTTGACGCCGCGCGTGGTCACGTCGATGGCGCGGCCGCTGTGATGCTCGCTGAAGCCGGGCGGGGCGGAAACGCGCAGGATTTCGTTCATCGCCTGGCCTTGATCAAGCTTGCGCTTGAGCAGATTGGCCTGGTAGGCAATGGCGCGATACCCCGAAACCAGCCGGATCTCGATGTTGGCAGTCAGCGCGGCATCGCGCATGCGCTTGAAGGCATCGGCAGCGGCCGGAGTCAGGCGCTGTTCGCGCTCGAAAATGTCGCGGTCGGCCAGCTCCAGCTGTTCGGCTTCGGGAACCACGGGCATGCGGTGTCTTACGCCGTAGTTTTCGGGTACGCCGAGTTCGTCGCACAGGCTCAGAATCGCACGCGTTTGTTCATCGGCCCGTTCGAGCAGATTGCGACCGATGATGATGTTGTTGTCGTTATCCGGTGCCGGTATGCACTCGTAGCCCAAAGAGCGCATGAAGCCACTGACCTTTTTGCGGGCAAGCCCGCTGAGCCGGCGGATACCAAAGCGCAGTGCATGCGCTTCCAGGGCCTGGAACAGCCGGCGCGGCGTGTCCGGTGAAGCGATTTCCGGATCGAGGTAGCAGGCGAGAATACGCTGCCTGTCGAGGTCGAGCGCGCCCAGCCCCGCCAGTCGCGTGCCGTGCGTTGCCACCAGCAGCGCCTGGTCCGGCACCAGTTCTGCCAGGTGTGTTTCGATACTGTCGGCCTGGCGAATCTGCGACATCATGTCGGGCAGACGCGATTTGACCAGTTTGGCCAGGGTTGCCACTTCCGAACTGCGGGCTGGCCGCACTCGAATTGCATCTTCCATGCTTGCTCCGGCTTGTTGAGAACGCCCCGAAGCTCCTGAACTCTCCCCCCTTTCGGAGCCGGGCAAAGGATCAAGAGCCGTCCGCGATTACGGTACCCGCGCAACGTGCCATAATCTGGCGGAGATTCCTTTGCTGTGTTTCGGCATATGATGCCACGCCTGCTGTCATTTGTGCTGCGCCGTTCGGCAGCGGCCATCGCCCTGCTGGCGCTGACGCTTGTTTGCCTGGCGCTGCCGGCACGAAAGGTACTGTTGCCCCTGTGGCCCGGCGCGGTCGAAGAGTTGCTCGTCAAGGTCGATGCCGATCGGGTCGAACGTCGCCTTCGGGAAGCGCGCCTGCCGCCTTGCCAGGTCGAAGAGGTAGTGGCCCGCAGCCAGCCCATCATGCTCTGGCAGATCGAACACGCCGGCGGCGAAGTCGAGCATGCGTGGCTGGCAGGCTTCAGGAGCGCAGCGGGAGAGCTTGAGCCGCAGGTGCCTGGCTGGTTCGACGCCGTGCGTTTTGACGGCCCGTTGCCGCCCGGCAGTCAGCTGGTGGTCATCGGCCCCGACCATGAGCCGCGTCAACTCGATGCCGCAACCCTCAAGCGGCTGTATCGCCCCAACGCCATGGGGCCGGGCCAGCGCCTGCAGTTATGGCGCGACCGCCTGCGTGAGCGCTGGCAATGGCCCGTCAGAACGTCGGCTGATGCGCAAACGCTACTACCTGGTCGATCGAGTCAGCACCGCGGGCGGCCATGAGCAGGCGATCAAAGCCCAGCGCTACGCCGGAGCATTCCGGCAGGCCCTCATCGAGCGCCGCCAGCAGTTTCTCATCCACCGGCATTTCGAGCTGTCCGTTCTGCCGGCGAATCCGGTTGTCGCGCAAGAACCGCTGCAGCTGCTCTGCCGGGTCACATAGCTCACGGTAGCCGTTGGCCAGCTCGCTGGTGCCCAGAAACACCTCGAAGCGCTCGGCCACGGCCGGGTTTTCCTCACTGAGTCGGGCCAGCGCGGCCTGGCTGGCAGGGTAGTCATGAACGATGGTCATGCCGTCGGCGTTGAAGCGCGGTTGAATACGGGTTGCAAACAGCCAGTCGAGCAGACCATCGCGCGGCAGGCCGTCCGGCGCGTCATCGGCCAGGGTATCGAGCTCGTCCACGCGGGCTGCAAGAGCATCGATATCCAGGTATTCCCGGAAGCAGTCGTTCCAGCTCAGCCATCGAACCGGGCGCTGATCCGGGTGGATATCGAGGCAGTGGGCAATGAGCTCGACCGCTTCATTGGCCAGCGAGCGCCAGTCCCAGCCGACGCGGTACCACTCGAGCAAGGTGAATTCGGGCTGGTGATTGCGCCCGGCCTCGTCACGGCGGAAAACCGTTCCGAGCTCATAGAGATCGCCAAAGCCGGCGGCCAGCAGTCGTTTATGGAAGTATTCCGGCGAGGTTCGCAGCCAGCCGGCGGGTGATTCGGTGGCAACGCCTTCGATATGCACGTCGGTCACGCCCGATTCGGTCAGCAGCGGCGTCTGGATCTCGACGACGCCGCGAGCGGCAAAAAAGGCCCTGATGCGGCCAAGTATCCGGGCGCGATGCTGCAGACTTTCCGCCGAGGCCGTCGGCCGCCACGCCGTCATGGTTTCGCTTTCCCCGCTGCGCGTCGGTCGGGGTGCAAAGCGCAGCCGCCGGCGAGCGCATCCACGGTCAGCCAGCACCGCAGCGGCACATCCATGTGCCCAGGGGGAGTTGCGCCGGATTCGGCTCGAGTGTTCATGCAGGAGTCTCACGATTTGGGGCCGCGGGGCGGCGCCGCACGGCAAGCTCGATGGGCGCTATTGCGGTTGCCCCCCACGGGCGGCAAGCCGCAGCTGCTCGGCGCGTAGCTGGTTGAGGCGGGCAGAAACGCGCGAGCGCTGATAATAATCGAGATCGTTGCGCTCGTTGAGCCGCTTGAGCTGAACGATGGCCTCGTGAATGCCGCCGCGCATGTAATAGCTTTCTGCCAGCGCTTCGGCGGCGCGCACGCTTTCCCCGGCGCGATCGGCCGCCCGAGCGTAGAGCTCCATCATCTCGACATCGTCGGGGTATTCGCGCAGATAGCTGCGCAGAACCTCCGAGGCGCGCGCGGCACGCTGACGGTCGCGCTCGTGCATCAGGGTGCGCGCATACTGCGTGGTGACCAGCCGGTTGCCGGCGTACTGCAGATACAGCGATCGCAGAATGGTCAGAGCCTGGTCCACGCTGCCGGCAGCGACCAGCAGATCGGCTTCCAGCAGTTGAAACAGTTGCCTCTGAGGATCCTGGTCCAGCAGCCAGTCGACCTGGGTTCGGGCCTCGTCCAGGCGGCGGGCGCGCAGAAGGGTCATGGCCAGGCCGTAACGCATCGCCGCCTCGGGATACTCAGACTCGCGCTCGATCCGGGTGCGAAACCATTGTTCGGCGCTGGCGCTGTCGACCACTTTGGCGCGCAAGCGAGCCTGAACAAAGTAGAAGTCGCGATCGTCACGCGATCGGTTTTTGCGCGTGAGCTGCTGCGCGCGGGTGCGGGCCTCGGCAATCCGGTTGATGGTCAGCGGGTGGGTGCTCAGGTACTCCGGCGGCCCTTCGCCCATGGCGCGGGTAATGGTGTTGAGGCGCTGGAAGAAGCGCGTCATGCCCTCGGGGTCATAACCACCGCGTGCCAGCAGGGCGATGCCGATGCGGTCGGCTTCCGATTCTGACTGCCGCGTGTGGCTGATCTGGAACTGCTGCGCCAGGCTCATGCCGCTCATCATGATGGCCTGGGCGGCGTCACCGTCCGCTCCGGAGGCGCCGGCGGCCAGCGCCAGGCCGATGGTGGCGAGCATGGTTGGCAGCGAAACCTGCTGGCTGCTCTCGATGCCGCGCGCCAGGTGGTCCTGGGTGATATGCGCAATTTCATGCGCGACAACGCCGGCGACTTCGCTCTCGTCGTGCGCCGTCAGGATCAGGCCCGAGTGCAGCGCAATCACGCCGGCCGGAGCGGCAAAGGCGTTGACGTTGGGCTCCTTGAGCACGAAGAAATGGAAGGGTTCGTCCGCCTTGTCGGAATACGACACCAGGCGGTAGCCCATGTCCTTGAAAAAGTCGCGGATGAGCGGATCTTCGATCAGCAGCTCGGTGGCGCGCATGTATTGCTCGAATTCCTTCGGAAAGCTCTCCGCTTCCTGCGGGGAAAGCACCCGCGTGCTGGTACCTCCCAGATCGGGCAGGCGCACGGTATCGTTGGCGCCTGCGCTGGTGGCGGCGGCTACAATAAGGAGTGCAGCTGCAAATTTGCAAAGACGCTTGATCATCGTCCAATTCAGACCCGCAAACTGCGGCGTGGTTTCACTGGCTTCGAGCCCGGCGGCCCCTTGAGCAAGTCCCTACAATATCATCGAATCATGCTGATACGCGCCGCCCCCGGCGGGGCTGGCAGCCGTCTGGCGCAGCAGTGCGCCGAGCAGTGGCGTGAGCACGGCAGCGGTTTGCTGGTGTTCTTTCACGGCGAAGGCGTCGAGCACGCGGCCCGGGGGACACCTTGCCCGCAATGGCGACGCCTGGCCGGTTGGCACGGCGTGGCCCTTGCGGTATGCACCGGCTCGTGGTCGCGGCGCCACCGCGACCCGCCGCCGGAGCCCTTCGTGCTTTCGAGCCTCACCGGCTTCTGGAACCACGCGCTGGAGGCGCAGCAGCTCGCCTGCTTCGGAGCAGCGCCGCCGGAGCCGACCCGTGTGGATCGGCATCGGGAGTGCACCCAGCCGCCGGCGCGTGGCTATTGGGTGGTTGTCGTCGCTACGCCGCCCACCGCTGACGATGACCGCGAGATGCTGGAACTGGTGCTGGCCGGAGCCACGCTGGAGGTGGACATGAGAGTCGTTTTCGCTGGCGCGGGTCGGCAGCATCTCGAGCCCGAGGCGATCGCTCCGTGGCGCCAGCTGATCGATTTCGAGCTGGCCGAGCTGCGCGCTCGGGTGCCGGACACCACCCTGGTTCCGGTTGGTGTGGCGCCGATCCAGGACGAAGCCTTCGCGGCGCTTTGCCGCGACAGCGCAGGAGTGCTGCGGCTGTGAAGGAGGCGCGGCAGCGTCTGTATGTGGGCGGCGAGCCGGTTGATCTTGATGCGGAAGGCTTTCTGTGCTCTGCCACCCAGTGGTTTCCGGAAGTTGCCGAGGCCCTGGCCGAGCGTGACGGCTGCCGGCTGGATGCGCCTCACTGGTGGCTGATCGAGTTCGTGCGTGATCACCATGCCCGCTACGGCAACCCGCCGCTGATGCGCGTGCTGGCCGCTGAATATTGCAAGCGATTTCCTGACAGTCGTGGTCGCCGCGAGCTGCATCGACTGTTCCCCGAAGGGCCGGTTCGGGAGGCCTGCCGTTACGGCGGACTGCCCAGGCCCGACTGGTGCATCTGATCGGGCGCCAGCTATCATGGGCCTGGCGGGGCCGGGTCCCGGCCGCCGTCGGATTGTTGGTTCACTGTCGGATCAGTTCCAAGGAGCAGATAGCATGCGTATGATGAAATTGGCCGGCCTGGCCGGCGTTGCAGCCACATCGGCGATATTCGGCGCGCTGACGGCCACCAGCCTGGTGCTGGGAGACGGCACCGAGCCGGTGCTGCGAATGCTCGGGCTCGAGCCGTTTGTCAACGATCCGCCGCTGCTGGTCAGCACGACTGCCGAGGAAGGGGTCGACAACTCGGCTTTCTACACGCTGATACCGGCCGGTAAATCACTGGATGCCGGGGCGCTCGGTGCGTCCACCCGACTCGAGGGGGGTGGGCGTGGCGTTGGCGCCACGCTGTTTGCCGAAAACGACGGCGACAGCGGTGCCGTTTGGGGCTCCAACAGCATCGCCGTGACCTGGACGGGACGGCCGGCGGTCGGTGCTGAGATCAACGGCGTCAATTACTCCGATGATTTCGCCCTGGTTCGGGGGCTGGAAATCATCAACGGCGGCTCGGCGCCAACCGAGCTGGGCCTGAGCGTGATGACCAGCAATGGGCAGCCCGGCGGCAAGCCGCGCTATGGTATCGTACTCGGCGGCCCGGAGTTCGGCTACAGCGATCATTCGCCGGCTTCCGAAGCCGGTCTCGTGATCGATTCGATCGACTCGGGCGAGGCGATTCGCGTTGCCGCCGGTAATTTCATCAGCCTCGATGGGGCGGCCGGTCGTATCCGCATGCGCTACAACCCTGACCACGAACGGATCGAGTTCTTCAACGGCGACCGCCTTGCCCACAGCATTCCAATGGACTGAGGCCGGGCGCGTCATTTACTGCCAGGAGCCCGGAGCAATGTCTCGCGCACAGGTATTGATGTACGCCACCTCAAGCTGCCCGTTCTGCGTTGCGGCGCGCAATCTGCTGCGTGCCAAAAATGTCGATTTCACTGAGATTCTGGTCGATGACTCCGACCTGCGCGCCGAGATGGTCGAGCGCAGCGGGCGCCGGACGGTGCCGCAGATCTTCATTGGCGACGCGCACGTCGGCGGCTTTGACGACCTTGATGCACTTGATCAGGAGGGTGCCCTCGATCGCATGCTGGGCTTGTAGCTTTGCAGCCGCGGGTGGCGATCCTGGCAGCTCAGGACGCAGGCAAGACGCCAATCTGTAACGGGCGGGTCCGAGCGACCCGCTGAAGCAACCAAAAAGGGAAGGCAGTGTGACACAGCAAATCACCGTCATCCGGGGCGACGGCATTGGCCCCGAAATCATGGATGCAACTCTGCGTTTGCTCGACACCATCGGTGCCGATCTGACGTACGACTTTCAGCTGGCCGGCATCGCCGCCAGGGAAGCAGTCGGCGAGCTGCTTCCGCAGGCCACGCTGGAGTCGATCGAAAACAATCGCGTCGCCCTCAAGGCACCGTTGACCACGCCGGTGGGCGGCGGCTTCAAATCGCTGAACGTGGCCTTGCGCAAGCATTTCGATCTTTACGCCAATGTTCGGCCAGCGATCAGTTTCAAGGGCTCGAACTCACGCTACGAGGGCGTTGACCTGATCACGGTGCGCGAGAACACCGAAGGCGCCTATCTGGCCGAGGGGGCCTGGACTGCGCCCGACGACAGCCGGGCGGAATCCAAGATGGTGGTCACGCGCACCGGTTGCGAGCGCGTGGTGCGCTTCGCCTTCGATCTTGCTCGCCGTGCCGGACGGCGCAAGGTCACCATCGTGCACAAGGCCAATATCCTCAAGGACGTCACCGGGATGTTCCTGCGCGTGGCTCATGAGGTGGCCGAGGAATACGACGACATCGAAAGCGATGATCTGATTGTCGATAACACCTGCATGCAGCTGGTCATGCGGCCCGAGCAGTTCGATGTGATCGTGACGACGAACCTGTTCGGCGACATCATTTCGGATGTGTGCGCCGGTCTGATCGGTGGCCTGGGCCTGGCGCCCGGGGCCAACATCGGTGACCGGGCAGCCATGTTCGAGGCCGTGCACGGCTCGGCGCCCGATATCGCCGGGCAGGGGATTGCCAATCCCTGCGCGCTGATGCTGGGTGCCGCCCAGATGCTCGAACACTTCGACGATCACGATCGCGCCGGGCGCATCCGACGCGCCATCGCCGAGGTCATCGAGGCCGGCGACCGGACGACGCCGGATCTTGGAGGCCAGGGCACAACCGAAAGCCTGACCGACGCCATCTGCGAGCGTCTGGACAGCTGAAGCACGGCCGCGGCCCGGAAGCGCCTGGTGTTGCCAACGGGCGCTTTCGTGCCGCGACTTGCAGGCACTGATGTTGCTTATTGGCAACACGGCGCTCGGGCTGCAGGGCCCGTGTTGACGGCGGCTTGCCGTATGCGGTTGCCTTGAGGGCTGCGGGCGTTGTATTTTTACCAAGACTGGCGTTAAACTCGCATTATCCACATGAGCGGATTCCCAGCGTGACTCACCGGCTTGTTTCGATCGCAGTATTCGCCGCCTCCCTGATGGTCGCTTCATCGGCGTGGTCGATGACGCGCCTGTCGGCTGCCGTGCACCTGTCGCCTTATGCTGGCGTGGCATGGTACGTGGCCGGATTCGAGCTCGGCCCCTGGGATCAGTATCTGGTCAATGAAATCACTCCGGAGCTGGAGCGCCTTGCGGTGCCCGAGCTGCCGCGCGTGAGCTGGCTGCAGTTCGACGAGGCGGTCATCCTGCCCGAGTTCGCGCTGCCGCTGATGCATCCCGGCAGCGGCAGCCCGCTCAGGCTGTCGCTGCGCCAGTCGCGCGTCAGCCTGCTGCTGGGAGAGTCGCTTTCAGAGAACATCCGGCGTGCCGAGCGCTTTCAGCAGGCCTTCGTCATGCCCGGCGTCACGCGGCAGGTGGGGCCGAACAGTGATCTGACGGTGAGCGCAATTCTTGCCAGCCAGCAGTTCGGCACGGCAGCAATGAACCTGCAGTCGGCCCACTCGGCCCGCGACATTCCCGGCCAGCCCGCGCCGCTGTACCACGACCCGTCGCAGCATGAGGTCTCGCACGGCACCGGGCTGCGCTTTGCCCTGAGCAGTGAAGTGACCAGCGGCGTGCGCCTCGAGGCGGCCTTCCAGTCGCGCATCAGCATGGACGAGTTCGCCACGGTTCGCGGCGTACATGGCGCCAGCGCCGAGCTTGATATTCCACCGCGCCTGCAGGTGGGGCTCGAGCTGCAGGCCACCTCCAGATCCTGGATCAATCTGGGCATGTCGCAGATTTTCTACAGCAACGTCGGCGCCTTCCCGAGCCGGTCGCTGCCCGCGCGCTTCACGGCACTGCTGGGAGACCGCAACAGCCCCGATTTTGCCTGGGCCGACCTGACCGTCTACAGCCTGGGCTGGCGCTGGCGGGCGGCAGACGATATCGAATTGTTCGTCGATTACCGCACGCGCACGCAGCCGCGCCCCACCGCGCCCGTGCTGGCCGCGGCGCTCGGCTCCGAGATGGGCGGCAACGCCGTCATGGCCGGCATCTCCAAAGACATGGGCAAGCGTAGTCAACTGCATCTGAATGCAGCCTATGCGCCGCCTGAATATGCCTTTGGCGGCAATCTGCTGGGCCTGGTCGGTGAAGAGCTTGATCAGGACTTCGAGGTGCAGGCCGTGCTGAGCTTTGATTTCTGACGAGGGCAGACACACTGTTTTTCATCCCGCAGCAACAACACTCCTGAACGACGGCACGTTGCCCGGTGGCCTTCTTGCGGGGAGGGTCCACCGGGCAGGGCTTGATGGAGCTCAAAAATGACGCCGCGCCCTTATAATCCCACCATGATCGCGCGCGTCAACGACTGGTTCCGGCAGCACTTCTCTGATCCTCAGGTCGTGATTCTGGCGCTGTTTCTTGCGCTGGGTGTACTGGTCATCGTCCTGTTCGGCAGGATGCTCGCGCCGGTACTCGCCAGCCTGGTGCTGGCCTACCTCCTCGAGGGGGGCGTCAATCGGCTCGAACGACTGGGCGCGCCCCGTCTGCTGAGCGTGATCGGCGTCTTTCTGGGTTTCATGGCCACTCTCGTCTACCTGCTGTTTGGCCTCGTGCCGATGCTGACCCGGCAGCTGGCAGCGATCGTCCGCGATCTGCCCGGTTACATCGCCGTGGGGCAGGGCTGGGTGGCCAAGCTGCCCGAGCGTTATCCGCAGCTTGTTGCGCCCGCCAAGCCCGATTCTGCCACCGAAGCCGTTTCCGCCAACGGCATCGAGCTGGCCGCTGATGAAGCACAGCAGGAGCTGGCCCTGATTTCCCAGGATCAGCTCTCGGCCTGGCTCGACAACATCGGCAAGGAGCTGGTCAATTACGGCGCCACTCTGGTGTCGTTCTCGGGCGTGATGAACGCCGTCAACATGCTCATCTTCCTGGTTCTCATGCCGGTGCTGGTGTTCTTCTTTCTCAAGGACAAGAGTCAGCTCATCGCCTGGATCAGCCAGTACCTGCCGCGCGATCGCGCCCTGGTGACGCGGGTGTGGCGCGAGGTCGATGCCCAGATCGGCAACTACGTGCGCGGCAAGGTGCTCGAGATCCTGATCGTGTGGATCGTCACCTACGTGGTTTTCGCCCTGCTCGATATGCCCTTCGTCATGCTGCTTTCGATGCTGGTGGGCTTTTCCGTCATCATTCCCTACATCGGCGCTGCGGTGGTGACCGTGCCCGTGGCGCTGGTTGCCCTGGTGGCCTTCGGTCCGAGCGCCAGCTTCTGGTGGGTGCTGATCGCCTATGCCATCATTCAGGCCCTGGACGGCAACGTGCTCGTGCCCATCCTGTTTTCCGAGGTGGTCAGTCTGCATCCGGTGGCCATCATTACGGCGGTGCTGGTGTTTGGCGGTATCTGGGGCTTCTGGGGGGTGTTCTTCGCCATTCCTCTGGCAACACTGGTCAACGCGGTGCTGCGGGCCTGGCCGCGTCTGCACAGCCGCAGCCCGCGGCAGGAAGAGCAGGGAGCGCCAGCCGATGTCAGCGACTGACGCTGCGGCCGGCTCGTCGAAGCTCGACTGCTGGCGGCGCGAGGACAGCCGGATCTTCCTGTTCGGCGGGCGGCGCTTCGATCCGGCCAGCGGTTGGGTCGAGCTCGATTACGCCCTCGATGACCTTGCCCTGACCGAGCGCTTCCGGCTGCCGTTGCCCGCCGCTGCGCCGCGGTGCCCGCAGGCGTTTGCCGCTGCGCTCGATCTGCTTCACTGGACCGCCGGCGTCAGCTACTGGAAAGCCGCCTGCCCCGGCGCCATCCGCTTTCAGGGGCGCGCCCCGGATGCCTGGCAGGCCGCCTGGCTGGCCCGCCTGTATCGTGAGGGCCTGGCTGAATTTGCCTGGCGCAACGACCTTGAGCAAACCCGCTGGGCGACGTTTCCGGCCGCCGGCGCGGCTGCCGATGCCGCCGGTACCGCCACACCCTGTTTGCTGCCCCGGCGTTCTCTGGTGCCGATGGGCGGCGGCAAGGATTCTCTGGTCGCGCTCGAGCGGCTGCGCGCTGGCGGCGAGACGCCGCACACCGTTCAGGTGGGCCAGGCGGCGCTGATCAAACAGGTGGCCGAGGTGGCCGGCAGCGAGCATTACGTGATCGAGCGCCGAATCGACCCGCTGCTGGGGGAGCTCAATCGCCACGGTGCATTCAACGGTCACGTGCCGATTACCGCCATCAACGCCGCGGTGATGATCCTGCTGGCGCTGCAGCAAGGCTTTGATCGCGTGGTCTTTGCCAATGAACGCTCGGCCGACGAAGCGACGCTGCATGATGCGCAGGGTCGGGCGGTCAATCACCAGTTTTCCAAATCGCTGGCCTTCGAGGTCATGCTCGGCGACTGGGTCGAGCGCTATATCACGCCGGATCTTGCCGTGTTCTCGCTGGTGAGAGCCGATCGGGAGCTGGCTATCTGCCGTGAGTTTGCTGATCTCGAGCGCTATCACCGCGTGTTTTCGTCCTGCAACCGCAATTTTCATCTCGATGGCGCCCGAACCCGCCGCTGGTGCGGTCAATGCCCCAAGTGTCATTTCGTCTTTCTTGCCCTGGCACCATTCATGTCACCGCAGCAGCTGACGGCCATCTTCGGCGCCAATCTGCTTGCAGACCCGTCACAGATGGCCGGCTTTCGGGCCCTGCTGGCAATTGATGGTGCCAAGCCATTCGAGTGTGTCGGCGAGGCCGGTGAGGCTCGCGCGGCCCTGGCCGCCCTGGTTGCCGATCGGCACTGGCGTGACCTGCCGGTGGTGGCCGGCCTTGCCGGGCTGCTGCGCGAGATCGAGGTGCCGGAGCTCGACACGCTGTGCCGTCCATCCGGAGCACATCGCATACCCGATGAGTGACGCGCCCCGGCTTGACTGGTTGCTGGCCCGCCGCGTGGGCCTGCTCGGTTACGGGCGTGATGGCCAGGCCGCCGCTCGCGCCCTGCTGGCACGCAATCCTGCCGCGCGGCTGACGGTGCTGGTCGAGGACGGCCAACCCAGGACTTCGCTGCCGGTACAGGTCGGTCCTTTCGGTGCCGGGCTCGCAGCCTTCGATGCGCTGATCCGCTCTCCGGGTGTACCGGTCGATCATCCGGCGCTGGTGGCCGCCCGCCGCTCGGGCGTGGCGGTGGTCAGCCCCGCCTCGATCTGGCTGGCCGAGCGGGCGGCATCCATCACCGTGGTCGGAGTCACCGGCTCGAAGGGCAAGAGCACGACCGCATCGCTGCTGGCGCATGTGCTGCGCCATGCCGGTCGCGAGGTGCTGCTGGCCGGCAATATCGGCGTGCCGCTGCTTGACCACCTGGACAGCCGGGCCGACGTCGCTGTGCTGGAGTTGTCCAGCTATCAGCTGGCCGATCTTGAGGGCCGCCTTGATCTGGGACTGATCACCCGGCTGTTTCCCGAACACCTCGACTGGCACGGCGGCGAGGCCGCCTACGTGGCCGCCAAGCTGCGGCTGGCCGATCTGCTTGCAGGGCGTCCACTGTTGATCAACGCCAACGACGAAGCGCTCGCGGCGGCCACCCGTGATGTTCCCGGGCGGGTTCTGGCCAATCGCCCTCCGGCGGTCGCCCGTGAGGGGCATCACCTGGTGCTGGCAGGCAAGCCAGTCTGTCATCACAGCGCGCTGCCCCTGATCGGGCAGCACAATCTCGACAATGCTGCCCTGGCGCTGCAGGCGGCGATCACGCTGGGCCACAAGGCCGAAGTGCTGGCCGCGGGCCTGGCCGATTTCCAGCCGCTGCCGCACCGGCTCGAGGCGGTCGCAACGATTGCCGGCGTGCGCTACGTCAATGACTCCATTGCCACCAGCCCGTGGGCGACGCTGGCTGCCCTGCAGGCGCTGGACGACGCGCCGGTCATCCTGATTGCCGGCGGCCAGCCACGCCCGGCCGATTGGCAGCCGGTGCTTGATCGGGTGGCCCGCCGCCCCCTGAAGGCACTGCTGACGATTCCGGATAACGGCGACGCCATTGCCGAGCGCTTTGGCGCCCTGCCGTCGGGCCGGGTGGGTCGTATCGAACGCCTGGAGGGGCTTGATACGGCGGTGGCGCGCGCGCGGGAGCTGGCTTGCAAAGGCACGGTGGTGCTGTTGTCTCCCGGTGCGCCGAGCTTTCGTCACTTTCGTGATTTCGAGGCGCGCGGTGATCGTTTTCGGGCGCTGGTCAAGCGCCTCGATCCTTGAGCCTTCGGCGGCGGTATTCAGCTGGCGCGGTTGATCGCGTAGCCGGCCAGGAAAGCGAGCGCACCGCGGAAATCACTTTCCGGCAATACCGATAGCGCCTGGCGGGCGTCATCGGCAAGCTCGGTGGCCTGCGCCATGGCCTGGTCCAGGGCGCCGGTGCGGTCGAGAATCTGGCGTACTTCGGTTACGCGATCGCTGCCGCCGGTCTCGACAATGTGGCGAATCAGCTCGCGTTCGGCCGGCTCGGCCGACTGCAGCGCCAGAATCAGCGGCAGCGTGACCTTGCCTTCGGCCAGGTCGTCGCCGGCATCCTTGCCCAGGTCATCGCCACGGCCGCGATAGTCGAGCACGTCGTCGACAATCTGGAAGGCCTGGCCCAGATAGAGGCCGAAAGCGCCCAGTTGCTCGCAGGCGCTGTGGTCGAGGCCACCCAGCACGCCGCCGAGGCGGGCACTGGCTGCAAACAGGCAGGCGGTCTTGTCGGAAATCACCTGGTAGTAATCGTCCACGCCAAGGTCCGCGTTTCCCATCTGCATGAGCTGCAGCACCTCACCTTCGGCAATGGTGTTGGTGGTGTCGGCAAGAATGCTCATGACGCGCATGCGGTCGAGCTCGACCATGAGCTGAAAGCTGCGCGAGTAGAGAAAGTCGCCCACCAGAACCGAGGCCGAGTTGCCCCAGAGCTGGTGCGCCGTGACCTGTCCGCGCCGCCGCGAAGACTCGTCGACGACATCGTCGTGGAGCAGGGTGGAGGTATGGATGAACTCGATGATCGCCGCCAGCTTGTGGTGATCTTGGCCTGTATAGCCGGCGGCTTGAGCGCACAATAGGTGAACCAGCGGCCGCATGCGCTTGCCGCCGCCCCTGATGATGTGGTGGCTGACCTGGTTGACCAGGGCAACGTCGGAGGCCAGGCGCTCGACGATCAGGCGATCGACCGCTTCGCGGTCAGGCCGGGTCAGCTCCATGACGTCATTCAGACAGGCCGGCAGCGTGGGCGGAGAAAAATCGTTCATGGATGACAATTATACGGGCCGATCTCCTTCACCGGGCCAGAGGATTCGTCCGGCAGCTTCAACGGGTGCCTATGCTAGACTTCTGCGCAACTTCATACCCCCGATAAGGAGAGGCCGCATCATGGCCCGTGGAATCAACAAGGCGATCCTGATCGGCAATCTCGGCGCCGATCCCGAAACCCGGCACACCGCTGGCGGCAATGCCGTAAGCAATATCCGCATTGCCACCTCCGAGAGCTGGCGCGACCGTCAGACCGGCGAGCAGCAGGAGCGTACCGAATGGCATCGCGTGGTGCTGTTCGGCCGGCTTGGCGAAATTGCCGGTGAATACCTGCGCAAGGGCTCGAAAGTCTATATCGAGGGCCGTATCCAGACGCGCAAATGGCAGGGTCAGGACGGTCAGGACCGCTGGACGACCGAGATCGTTGCCAACGAGATGCAGATGCTCGACAGCCGCGGTGGCAGCGCGCCGTTCAACGACAACCAGGGGTCGGGCAGCTCGAGCAGCTACGATGGTCCGCCCGCCGACAGCGGCGGCCTGGAGGACGATATTCCGTTCTGACCTTCCACTTTTGCTTGACCTTGGTAAACCGGGAACCACGGAAAACACGGAATTCACGGAAAGACACCAGGCGATTGCGTTGCCGAACGATTTGATGGCGCGCGATCGACATCTGGCGCCTGCGCCGGCAGAGCTCTTGATCGGGTTTCTGTGCTGTGTTCGGTGTTTCCCGTGGCGCCATTCACTTTTCGATTCATATGCCAATGAGCACGATTCTTGTCACCGGCGGCGCCGGCTTTATCGGCGCCAACTTCATCCACCACGTGCTCGCCACGACTGACGCGCGGGTGGTCAACCTGGACCTGTTGACCTACGCCGGCAATCGCGAGTCGCTCGAGGGCCTGCCGGATGAGCGTCACGTATTCGTCGAAGGCGACATCTGCGATGGCCCGCTGATCGAACGCCTGCTTGCCGAGCATCGACCCGATGCAATCGTGCATTTTGCCGCCGAAAGCCACGTTGATCGCTCGATCGACGAGCCCGGGGCGTTCATTCGCACCAACGTCACGGGCACGCAGACCCTGCTGGATGCAGCGCTGGAATACTGGCAGGGTGGGGCCGATCGGTTCCGTTTCGTCCACGTCTCCACCGACGAGGTCTACGGCACCCTCAGGCTGGACGAGCCGGCGTTTACCGAAACCAACCGTTATATTCCCAACTCGCCTTATGCGGCCTCGAAAGCCGCGGCCGATCACCTCGCCCGGGCCTGGCACCGCACCTACGGCCTGCCGGTGATGATCACCAACTGCTCGAACAACTACGGGCCGTTCCAGTTTCCCGAAAAGCTGATTCCGCTGATGCTGATCAACGCGCTCGAGGGCGAGCGGTTGCCGATCTACGGCGACGGGCAGCAGCGTCGCGACTGGCTGTTCGTCACCGACCACTGCAGCGCCATCATGCGCGTGCTCGAAGCCGGCGAGGCGGGTCGTGTCTACAACATCGGCGGCAACGCCGAAATGACCAATCTCGAGGTCGTCGGCCTGCTGTGCGACCTGCTCGACGAGCGCGCGCCCGCCGACCGCCCGCGGCGTGAACTGATCGAATACGTCACCGACCGCCCCGGCCACGACCGCCGCTATGCCATAGATGCCACCCGCATCTACAATGAACTCGGCTGGGAGCCTGCGGTGGATTTCGCTGACGGGCTGGCCGCGACCGTCGACTGGTATCTGGACAATCGCGACTGGTGGCAACGCATCCGCGATGGTCGCTACCGTTCCGAGCGCTTGGGCACCTCCAGACAGAGCCCCGGCACCTGACTTCACACTTCACACTTCACACTTCACACTTCACACTTCACACTTTCATGAACAGAAAAGGCATCATCCTCGCCGGCGGCTCCGGGACGCGGCTGTATCCGCTCACGCAGGTGATCTCCAAGCAGCTGCTGCCGGTCTACGACAAGCCGATGATCTACTATCCGCTGTCGACCATGATGCAGGCCGGCATTGGCGAAATTCTGGTCATCACCACGCCGCACGAGCAGGCCCTGTTTCAGCGTCTGCTCGGCGACGGCAGCCAGTGGGGCATCGAGCTGCACTACGCCGTTCAGGACGCGCCGCGCGGCCTGGCCGACGCTTTCATTATCGGCCGCGATTTCGTTGCCGGGCGTCCTTCCTGCCTGATTCTGGGTGACAATATCTTTCATGGCGATGGCATGCGCGCGCTGCTCGAACGCGCCGGCGCCCGTGCGCGTGGCGCCACCGTATTCGGCTACTGGGTCAGCGATCCCGAGCGCTACGGCGTGGTCGAGATGGACGGCGACGGCCGCGTGCAGTCGCTTGAGGAAAAGCCCGAGCAGCCCAAATCCAATTACGCCGTCACCGGCCTGTACTTCTACGACGAGCGCGCCTGCGATTTTGCCGCTGACCTGCAGCCTTCCGAGCGCGGCGAGCTCGAGATTACCGACCTCAACCGTCGCTATCTCGACGCCGGCGACCTGACGGTCGAGCGCATGGGCCGCGGCTATGCCTGGCTGGATACCGGCACGCACGCCTCGCTGCAGCAGGCCTCGAGCTATATCGAGACGCTGGAGTCGCGCCAGGGCCTGCGCGTGGCCTGCCCGGAGGAAATCGCGTTTCGTCAGGGCTGGATCGATGCCGATCAGCTGCTGGCGCTGGCCGAACCGCTGACCAAGAGTGGCTATGGCGACTACCTGCGCATGATTGCGCGCACCGCGGGGCAGTGATGCAGGTCCACGACACCGAGCTGCCGGGGGTCAAGCTGATCGAGCCGAAAATCTTCGGCGACGAGCGCGGCTGGTTTCTGGAAACCTGGCGCGCTGAACGCTATCGCGAGCACGGCATCGGCCCGGACTTCGTTCAGGCCAACTGTTCGCATTCGGCCCACGGCGTCCTGCGCGGGCTGCACTACCAGTGGCCGGAGCCCCAGGGCAAGCTTGTCTGGGTCAGCAGCGGGCGGGTGTTCGATGTTGCCGTCGACATCCGCCCCGACTCCGGGCACTTTGGCCGCTGGGTCGGTTTCGAGCTGGATGCCGATCGCCACCGCCAGCTCTGGATTCCCGAGGGCTTTGCCCATGGTTTTCAGGTGCTCAGTGAATCGGCCACCTTCAACTATCTGTGCACGCGGCCCTATCGCGGCGAGTTCGATGCCTCGATTGCCTGGGACGATCCGGACATCGGCGTTCAGTGGCCGGCGCCGCCGCAGGGGCTTTCCGACAAGGATCGCGGCGCGCCCCGGTTGACCGACATCGAGCGCGACCGGCTGCCGTCATGACGACGCTGCTGCTCGGCGCCAACGGCCAGCTCGGCCGCCATCTGCGCGCGGCAGTGCCGGGTCTGACCACCTGCGCCCGCAGCGATGCCGATCACGAGCTCGATCTCGCTGACCGGGCGCGCGTGCGCGCGCTGCTGGAAGAGCTGCAGCCCGAGGTGGTCATCAACGCCGCCGCGTGGACGGCGGTCGACGCGGCCGAAGATCACGAAGCCCAGGCCTTCGCGCTCAACCACGACCTGCCCGCGGAGCTCTCGCGCTGGTGCCGTAGCAGCGCCGCGCTGCTGGTTCACTACTCTACCGATTACGTGTTCAGCGGCCAGCCCGGTCGCGCCTGGCGCGAGAGCGATCCCGTGGCTCCGGAGTCAGCTTATGGCCGCACCAAGCTGGCCGGTGAGCAGGCGATCGCGGCCAGCGGCTGCCGCGCCCTGGTGCTGCGCACCGCCTGGGTCTACAGCGCCCTGCCGGGGAATTTTCTTTCCGCCATTCTCGATCGCGCCGCCGGCGGCCAGCCTCTGCAAGTGGTGTCCGATCAGACCGGCTCGCCGACCTGGGCCGGAACGCTGGCGCAGGCGACGGCGCGGCTGCTGGCTTGCGAGCGCGCGGTCGAGCGCCCCGAGCTGCTGCATGTGACCGGGCAGGGCGCGATGACCTGGTACCAGCTGGCCGCACTGGCCGTGCAGATGGCGGCTGCGCGTGGCATCATTCCAGAGTCCGTCGAGGTGGCGTCGATCAGCAGCGATCAATGGCCGCAAAAGGCCGTGCGCCCGGTCTGGTCGGTGCTTGATGGATCGGGCTACGCGCGTTGGACCGGCCAGGCGCTGCCCGACTGCGAATCGGCCCTGGCCGAGTGTCTCGACCAATGGAGTGAGCCCCCATGCTGTTACCCGTGATCATGTCCGGCGGCGCCGGAACCCGGCTGTGGCCGGTTTCGCGCAAGGCCCATCCAAAGCCCTTCATGCGCCTGGCCGACGGCCAGACGCTGGCGGCCAGCACCATCCGCCGCGCGCTCGACGTGGGGGATGCGCCGGTGACGCTGACCGTGACCGGGCGCGACTATTACTTTCTTACCCGCGACGAATATCAGCTCGTGGACGACTCGGCCGATCACCGCTTTCTGCTCGAGCCGGAGGGCCGCAATACCGCGCCGGCCATTGCCGCAGCCGCCTTGTGGGCCGAACAGCTCTATGGTCCGGAAACCCGGCTGCTGGTGATGCCGGCCGACCACCTGGTGCGCGACCGGCGCGCCTTTGCCGAAGCTGTGACGCAGGCCGAGGCGCTGGCAGCCGACGGCTGGTTGACCTGCCTGGGCGTGACACCCACCCATGCAGAAACCGGCTATGGCTACATCCGATCGGGCGAGGCCATCGGCGAACACGGGCGCGAGATCCGCGCCTTCGTGGAAAAGCCCGACCAGGACACCGCGCGGCGCTACTTCGAGTCGGGCGACTATCTGTGGAACGCCGGCATGTTCTGTTTCCGCGCCGACGCCATTCTGGCGGCACTGGCGACCCACGCCGGCGACATTCTCGAGCAGGTTCGCGCGGCCTGGGCCCGCACCGACGCGCAAGCCGCGCCGGTGGAACTCGATGCCGAGGGCTTTGCCCAGGTTCGCCCCGAGTCCATCGACTTTGCGGTCATGGAAAAGGCCGAACGACGCGCCGTGGTGCCGGTGGACTGCGGCTGGAGTGATATCGGCTCCTGGCAGGCCATCAGCGATCTGTATGAAACCGACGCGCTGGGCAATCGCGTTCAGGGCGAGGCGGTGCTCGTCGATGCCCGCAATACCTTTGTCCAGGGCGAAAAACGCCTGGTGGCCGCCGTCGGCGTCGACGATCTGGTCATCGTCGACACCGGCGATGCGGTGCTCGTGGCCAGCCGCGATCGCGCCCAGGAGGTCAAGTCGGTTGTCGAGGAGCTGACCCGTAACGACGACGAGCTGGCCGTGTTCCACCGCACCGTGCATCGGCCCTGGGGCAGCTTCACGGTGCTCGAGGACGCCGACGATTGCAAGGTCAAGCGGCTGGTCGTCAAGCCCGGCGGCATCCTGTCGCTGCAGCGTCATCAGTACCGCAGCGAGCACTGGACGGTCGTGTCCGGGCAGGCGAAAGTGCGCCTCGACGACGACGAACGGATCTACGGCGCCAATGAAACCGTCCAGATTCCGGTGGGCAGCCTGCACCGGCTTGAAAACCCCGGTAGCGACGACGTCCACATCATCGAAGTACAGACCGGCAGCTATTTTGGTGAAGACGACATCGAGCGCCTCGAAGACGTCTACGGACGAACCTGAAGAGCCGCAGGGTCCAGGCAAGAGGCGTCAAGCCACCACTGGGCTTCGTTGCCTGAAAAACCGACACCCCCGGAGAGCACGGAAATTCACGCAGGCTGAAAGATTGGCAGGGTGTGCAGCTCGCTTTACGGCCGCACTCCTTGCGCCTGCTGCCGGCCGTTCCCGTTTGCCGGCTTGCGTGAATTTCCGTCTCTTCCGTGGCTCCCCGGTTTTACCGCCCCCTGAACTCTGGCGCGCGTTTCTCCAGGAAAGCGCTGGTGCCTTCCTTCATGTCCTCGGTGGCGCAGCACAGCGCGAAGCGGGCGGTTTCCAGGGCCAGGCCGGTCTGCAGGTCGGTGTTGGCGCCCTGATTGATGGCCTGCAGGATGCCACGCACGGCCTCCGGCGCCGCCTTGGCCAACCCGGCGGCGAACTCGCCGACCGTTGTAGCCAGTGATTCCGGCTCGACCACCTGGTTGACGATGCCCAGCTGCTCCGCGCGCTCGGCCGTGATCGGCTTGCCGGTCAACGTCATTTCCAGCGCCCGTGTCGTGCCGGCCAGGCGCAACAGGCGCTGCGTACCGCCAAAGCCCGGCATGATGCCCAGCGTGATCTCCGGCAGGCCCAGGCGGGCATTGGTCGAGGCAAAGCGAAGATGGCAGCCCAGCGCCAGCTCCATGCCGCCGCCCAGGGCGAAGCCGTTGATCGCGGCGATCACCGGCTTGTCAGATGCCTGGATGCGGCTCATCAGGTCCTGTCCCATGGCAGAAAAAGCGCGCGCCTCGACCGCTGTCTGCTCCCGGATCTCGCCGATATCGGCACCCGCAACGAAGGCTTTCTCACCGCTACCGGTCAATACGATCACGCGCACGTCGTCATCAGCCTGGGCATCGTCGATTGCGCCACGGAGTTCAAGCAGGGTCTGCTGATTCAGCGCGTTGAGCTTGTCGGGTCGGTTGACGGTAATCGTGCGAACGGCCTCGTGGTCGTCGATCAACAGGTTTTCGTGGGGCATGGGGGTAGGGCTCCCGGTTGGGTTTGGGTGGAGGCTGATAGTGTAAGGGCTTCGGAGGGGTGTGGTTGGCTGATTGGCTGGTTGGCCAGTTCGGCAACCGAGAGGTTTGGCGGGCGGCAGGGCTGCGCCGGGGGGCGGGTGGCGTCTGGCAGGCCGGGCTCGCGACCTGGAGGTCGCTCCCACAGAGTTTTGCCCGCAGTTGTTTGTGGGAGCGGTCTCCAGGCCGCGAGCAGGGCCTCGACTCGGCACGGCCAATCACGGCAAAGCCGCCCAGCCAACCAGCCAACCAACCAACCAGCCAACCAGCCAACCAGCCAACCAGCCAACCAGCCAACCAGCCAACCAGCCAACCAGCCAACCAGCCAACCAGCCAACCAGCCAACCAGCTAACCAGCTAACCAGCTAACCAGCTAACCAGCTAACCAGAGACGTCAGTCTTCAAGCTCGCGGTCGATGCGGTATTCGCTCGAGGTCAGCCAGGCCTCCATTCGCTGCAGCCGCCGGTCGAGCTCGCGGAAACGCCGGTTGAGAGTGCTGACACCGTCTTTCGGTCCGCGGCGCACTTCCTGCCAGAAGGCTTCGTCGTGCTGGTCACGGTAGAGATTGACCGGCCGTCGGCGGAGCAGGATCCATAACGCGATGTAGCCCACGACCATCACCGCGGTGAACGGAATCGCCAGCAGAACCGCGATGACGCGCAGCGCGGTCAGGTTGAAGCCGGCCCAGTCGGCAATGCCGGCGCACACGCCCCCGAGAAGGCCGCGCTGCTTGTTGCGGTAGAGGCGGTTTCGGCTGGGCTGTTGAGGTTCGCTGTAACGGCGGTTCATGTATGGTCTCTCCAGTTCGGGCTGTCGGCATCAAGAATGCGTTCGAGGGTGTGGATGCGCTCCTCCATCTTGCGTGCCGTGTCGTGCAGGTCTTCCATCAGCGCTTCATCCTTGCTGTTGAGCCGCCGGCTGGCCGAATTGCGCGTGGCGTAGTGCAGAATCAGCCAGATTGGCGCCACGATCACCAGAAACACCAGCAGCGGCACGAACACGAATACGAATTCGTTCATTTCGGCCTACTCCCGGTTGCGACGGGACTTGAGTTCGGCCAGCGCTTCTTCGACGCGCTCGTCGCGCTCAAGGTCCTCGAACTCGGAGTCGAGCGTGCGGCCCTGGCGGCCCATGTCCAGCGCCTCAGCTTCCGACTCGATGCGTTCGACGCGCTCCTCGGCGGCGTCGAAACGGTGCAGCATTTCGTCGACCTTGTCGTTGTAGACCTGCTTTCTGGTCTTGAGGTGGTGGCTGGCCGAGCGGTGGCGCATTACCAGCGCGCGCTGGCGGTTGCGGGCGTCGGTCAGTTTGGCCTGCAGCCTGCCGATGTCCTCGTCGTACTTGGTCAGCTGGTTGGTGTACTGCTCCAGCTCTTCCTTGAGGTAGTCGATGCGATCACCCAGCCGGGTTTTCTCGGCCAGGGCGGCGCGCGCCAGATCTTCGCGCTCTTTCTCCAGCGCCAGCTCCGCCTTGCGCTGCCATTCCAGCTGCTGCTGTTCCAGACGCTTGAGCAGGCGCTCGCGCTCCTTTTTCTCGGCGATGCATTTCGCTGTCGCCGAGCGGATCTCGACCAGCGTATCTTCCATTTCCTGAATCATCAGGCGAATCATCTTTTCCGGGTCTTCCGCTTTTTCCAGCGCGGCATTGAGATTGGCGTTGATGATGTCGCCCAGGCGGGAAAAAATGCCCATGGTGTTGACTCCTGTTGCGATGGCTTGTCCTGCCTGGTTCCTCGCAAGTGCCGTGCCAGAGTGCTTGAGGCCCTGAAATCAGGGGCTTGCGTCATTGCCGGGCCCGAGCAAAGGCGAATATTGCCGCGATAATGGCAAGTCTCGCCTGTAGTTTGGCTGCGGAACCGATCGCGCCGCCTGACGGTCCATTGAATGCAGCGGGCCAGTCTGCACCGAGCGTGGCACAAGCGGTCGTTGCCGTGGTCAGGGGCGGAGCGGTCGGGTACAATGCCCGCTTTCGCAATTTCCGCCATAACGAAATTTCCTTCAACGGAGGCAACATGCAGAAATGTTTTCTCGCAGCGCTATTGGCCCTGTTCGTGGCCGCGCCGGCTGCGGCCCAGGATCTGGAAAGTGAGCAGGGCGAGCTCGGCTATTCCATCGGTTACGAGTTCGGCGCAGAGCTCCGGAGCTATGACGTCGACGTCGATCTGGAAGCGATCTTCCAGGCCGTACGCGACGCCTACAACGAGCAGGATCCGACCATCGACGTGGAGATCATGCGCGAGCGCATGACCGCGCTGCAGGAGAAGCTGCGTCAGGAGCGGATGGAAGCCTTCGAGGCTCTGGCCGAGGAAAATCAGGCCAAGGCCGAAGAGTTCCTGGCCGAAAACCGCGAAAAGAAGAACATCACCGTTCTGCCCAGCGGCGTGCAGTATCGCGTCATCGAGGAAGGTACCGGTGAGCGGCCTACCCTTGAAGATACGGTCACCGTTCACTACCGCGGTTCCAAGATCAACGGACGCGAGTTCGACAGCTCCTTCCGCCGCGGCGTGCCCGCTGTCTTTCAGGTCAACTCGGTCATCGAGGGCTGGCAGGAAGTGCTGCCGCAGATGAGCGAAGGCGCCGAATGGCAGATCTTCCTGCCGCCGGAGCTGGCTTTCGGCGTGCGTGGCGATCCACCCATTATCGGGCCGAATGAAGCCCTGAAGTTCGACGTCAAGCTGGTCAAGATCGGCGAGCCGGAGAACCAGCAGGGGCAGACACAGGCGCCCGGACAGTAATCAGGCGCAGATGAGCGAACTTGCGCGACTGGTCCCGAAAGTCGAGTCGCCCTGTATCGGAACCTGCACGCTCGGTCCCGGAGACCTGTGCGTGGGCTGCTTCCGCTCGGCGGCGGAAATTGCCGACTGGCTGAGCTATACGCCGGAAAAGCGCCGCGAGGTCATGCAGGCCCTGCCTGCCCGGGCCGACCGTCTGTTCGATGAAGGCTGAGGTCGCGCTGTCATTCTCCCCGCGGGAGATGGCGGCGCGGCTTCACGCTCCCGATACCCCGGTTGCCGATCTTCGCATCCGCGGCTTTCAGCCACCCGGGCACAAGGCCTGGAACCCCCGGCCCGCTGCGGTGCTGATCGCCATCATGAGCGCGCCCGCTCCGGCCGTGGTGCTGACCGTTCGCAGCCGCCGGATGACGCTGCACGCCGGCCAGGTTGCGTTTCCCGGCGGCGGGCGTGAGGGCAGCGAGTCGTTTCCGCTGGTGACGGCACTGCGGGAGACCAGCGAAGAGATCGGCGTCGAGCGCGAGCGACTGTCGGTGCACGGCCTGCTGGATCGTTTCGACACCATCACCGGCTATCGCATCGTGCCGGTGGTGGCTACCATCGAGGGCCAGCCCGTGCTTCGGCCTTGTCCCGGTGAGGTGGAAGAAATCTTCACCCTACCGCTGGATCGCGTTCTCGATCGCCACAACTATCGTCACCATACCGTGACTCGCGGCGGCCACAGCCACGAGCTGACCACGCTGCCGCACGGGCGCTGGATGATCTGGGGCGCCACCGCCGCCATTCTCCATCAGCTGTGCGCGACCGTGATCGGCGACGCCTAGAAGGCGGTCAATCGTCTTCGCGCAGCCCGAACATCAGTTCCACCATTCGCTTGTGCTCCGGTCGCACCATCACGTGTACGTGGTCGTTGGCTTCGAGCACGGTTTCGGGCGTCACCGGCAGCGCCTCGCGACCGCGGACTACCAGCAGCACGTCGGCGCCCTCGGGCAGCGGCAGCATTCTGGCCGGTTGTCCGGTCACCATCGCGGCCGGGTGCAGGTTGAACGAGATGATCTGGATCGGCAGGCTGTCGATGGCGTTGATTTCCAGCACCGGGGCCGGGCGCTGGGCACCGCCGCGTTCGACGCCGAACAAAGATGCCGCCCAGCGCACAGTGGCACCGGGAATGAGCGCGTTGACCACGACCACGAAAAACGCCAGGTGAAACAGGATCATGCCTTTTTCCACGCCGGCAAGGACGGGATAGGTCGCCAGCAGGATCGGCACCGCACCGCGCAGGCCCACCCATGAGATGAATGCGGTCTCGCGCGCGCTGTAGCGAAACGGCAGCAGGCAGGCGACTACCATCAGCGGGCGAGCAACCAGCGCCAGCGCCAGCGCCAGCAAAACGCCACGCCAGCCAAACGACACCAGCAGTTGCGGCACGGCCAGCAGCCCCAGCACCAGAAACATCGTGATCTGGGCCAGCCAGGCCAGCGCATCGTGAACGCGCAGGATGCCGGAACGGTAGGGCAGGCGCCGATTGCCGAGCATCAGCGCGGCGACGTAAACGGCCAGAAAGCCCGAGCCCATGAACAGGGTGGGAATGCCGAAAGCCAGCAGCGCGAAAGCCAGGGTCAGGGCCGGGTAGAGGCCAGCGGCCGGCACGCGAATACGCTCGAGCAGCAAAGTGCCCAGCCAGCCGATGGCCAGGCCGGCAGCCGCTCCGACCGTCAGCTGCAGTAATACATGGCCTGCAAAGTCGAGCAGGCTGAAGGCCTGCATGCCGGCAATCTGGGCGGTCAGTGTCAGGGTCAGGATGATGGCCATCGGGTCGTTGAGGCCCGATTCCAGCTCCAGCGTGGCGCCCACGCGACGTCGCAGCTGGACATTGGAGCCGCGCAGGGACGAGAACACGGCAGCGGCGTCGGTCGACGACACCATCGCGCCCAGCAGAAGCGCCAGCATCCAGTCCAGGCCGAGCAGCCAGGCGACAAGTGCAACCAGCACTGCCGTGCCCACCACCGCAAGCGTGGCCAGCAGCGAGGCCGGCAGCAAGTGTTCGCGTACCTGACGGAAAGGCGTGTTGAGGCCGCCATCGAACAGGATCAGCGTCAGCCCCACCGTACCGATGCGGAACGCCAGATCGAAATCGATCAGATCGTGACCGAAACGGGCGCCGACCAGCAGCCCGATAAGCAGGAAGACCAGCACCACCGGAATGCCGATACGCTCGGAAGGGCGGCTGAACAGCACGCTGAGCACCAGCAGCAGGCCTGCGGCGGTCAGCATCACTGCCGTACTGGCGGGTTCCGATTCGAACACGCGGGCTGTCTCCTAGGATTCCACGGCTCATAATAACCGCAGGTCGCGAGGGATCCAGCGGAAACATCGCCGGGGCGGCGCAAATGCCGCGCAGCTTCCCGGCACGCAGCAGGCCGCCAGAGCGGTAGACTCGTGGATCACCAAGCCCAAACGGATCACCCATCCCAAGGACACAGAACCCATGCTGCAGAATATCGATCACGCAAACGGCGTTGTCGAAATCAGACTCGATCGCCCGCCAGTGAACGCGCTCAATCCGGCGCTGGTTGGCCAGCTGGATCATGCCGTCGCCCAAGCCATCCACGACGACGCTCGCGCGCTCGTGATTTCAGGGCGCGAAGGCTTGTTTTCGGCGGGGCTCGACGTGCCCGAGCTGCTCACGCTCGACGAGCGCGGCATGCGCGCGTTCTGGCAGGCCTTCTTCACCCTGCTCGAGCGCATCGCCCGCAGCCCCGTGCCCATTGTCACGGCGCTGACCGGGCACAGCCCTGCCGGCGGCACCGTGATCGGTCTGTTCGCCGACTATCGCGTGCAGGCCGAGGGCGAGTTCCGCCTCGGGCTCAATGAAGTCCAGGTCGGCCTGGTCGTGCCGCCGGTCATCCACCACGCCCTGGCCCGGCTCATCGGCCCGTATCCGGCCGAGCGCCATCTCGTTGCCGGCGACATGATCTCGCCGACCCAGGCGCGCCAGCTTGGCCTGGTTGACGAGCTGGCTCCGTCGGCCGAAGTCATCGGGCGAGCCGTGTCATGGTGCGGTGAACTGCTGGAATTGCCGCAGCACTCCATGGCCGCCACCCGCAAACTGTGCCGTGCGGAACTGGGCGAACTGTTCGACAGCCGCGATGCCCTGGATATCGATGCCTTCGTCGCGGCCTGGTTCGACGAGCGCACGCAGGCCACGCTCAAACAGCTGGTGGAGCGCTTGAAGGGCTGAGATTCATTGTGTTTCCGATTGTGCGCCATACGAGCGCATCGCCGGAACGCTATGGAGCGAGCTCGCGAATGCTGGTCGGCAGCGGCACCGGTTCGCCCTTTTCTTTGTCGATCCACACCAGGGTGCAGGTGGCATCGGCATAAACGACGGCCTTGCCATCCTGGTCTGGAATCGAGCGAATCTCGTGCTCGAGCTTGATCGAGGAGCGGCCCGGAGACAGGGGGTTGAGAGTGACCTCGATCTCTTCGGGCCAGTACAGCGGTCGGCGGAAATTGATGCTGATGTTGGCGACCACAGGGCCGGTTTCGGCTTGCTGCCAGCGGCTGGGAACCGACTCCATCCAACGCGCCCGGCATTCTTCGATATAGCGCAGGTAGACCACGTTGCTGACGTGTTTGAAAGAATCCATGTCGCCCCAGCGAACGGGGAGGGTGAGCTTGAATTCAGGCATTGTGGGCTTCCGGTTTGGGGTGGGAGGATTGTAGCGCTATGGCGCTACGTTGGCTGATTGGCTGGTTGGCTGGTTGGCTGGTTGGCTGGTTGGCTGGTTGGCTGGTTGGCTGGTTGGCTGGTTGGCTGGTTGGCTGGTTGGCTGGTTGGCTGGTTGGCTGGTTGGCTGGTTGGCTGGTTGGCTGGTTGGCTGGTTGGCTGATTGGCTGGTTGGCTGGTTGGCTGGTTGGCTGGTTGGCTGGTTGGCTGGTTGGCTGGTTGGCTGGTTCGGCTGGTTCGGCTGGTTCGGCTGGTTCGGCTGGTTCGGCTGGTTCGGCTGGTTCGGCTGGTTCGGCTGGTTCGGCTGGTTCGGCTGGTTGGCTGGTTGGCTGGTTGGCTGGTTGGCTGGTTGGCTGGTTCGGCTGGTTCGGCTGGTTCGGCTGGTTCGGCTGGTTCGGCTGGTTCGGCAGCCGAAAGATTGGGTGGACGGCAGTGCTGCGCCGGGGACGGGTGGGGCTGACAGGCTGGTCTGGCGACCTGGAGGTTTCTCCCAAAATTTTTCCCCATCTTGTTTGCAGGAGCGGTCTCCAGACCGCGAAAAAGCTTCGGCTCGGCACGGCCATTCGCGGCAAAGCCGCCCCGCCAACCCGTTCGTGCCAGCCAGCCAAGCAACCAGCACATCCACCCTGTCTCCCCGGACTTGGTCCGGGGCCTTCCGGGCGCTGACGCCATTATCAGAAAGCTCCCGGCTCAAGGCCGGGAATACCGTAGCCATTGACCCGGCTGACGCGTGATCAGGCGATTTTCTTTCGCTTGATTCCGAGCGTGTCCGCCAGGTATTCCCCGGTCCAGGATCCCTC
Organism: Wenzhouxiangella sp. YN1; assembly: GCF_056324145.1. Classification (NCBI taxonomy): domain Bacteria; kingdom Pseudomonadati; phylum Pseudomonadota; class Gammaproteobacteria; order Chromatiales; family Wenzhouxiangellaceae; genus Wenzhouxiangella; species Wenzhouxiangella sp. YN1. The sequence goes on along the minus strand of NZ_JBJNIO010000146.1, from coordinate 2,134 downwards.
CGTACGGGCGATTTCCTCGGGTGTGCCGGTGGCGATGATCTGGCCGCCGCCTTCGCCGCCTTCCGGCCCCAGGTCGATGATCCAGTCGGCGGTCTTGATCACGTCCAGGTTGTGCTCGATGACGACCACAGTGTTGCCTTCGTCTCTGAGGCGATGCAGCACTTCCAGCAGGTGCTTGATGTCGTGGAAGTGCAGGCCGGTGGTGGGTTCGTCCAGAATGTAGAGCGTATTGCCGGTGTCGCGCTTGGACAGCTCGCGTGCCAGCTTGATGCGCTGGGCTTCGCCGCCCGACAGCGTGGTCGCGCTCTGGCCAAGCTGAATGTAACTCAAGCCCACGTCCATCAGGGTCTGCAGCTTGCGCGCGATGACCGGCACCGGCTCGAAGAATGCCAGCGCGTCTTCGACGGTCATCTCCAGCACTTCGTGAATGTTCTTGCCCTTGTAGGTCACCGAAAGGGTTTCGCGGTTGTAGCGCCGGCCCTGGCAGACGTCGCAGGCAACGAAGATATCGGGCAGAAAGTGCATTTCCACGCGGATCACGCCGTCGCCCTGGCAGGCTTCGCAGCGCCCGCCCTTGACGTTGAACGAGAATCGCCCGGGTTTGTACCCACGGGCGCGCGCCTCCTGGGTGCCGGCAAACAGCTCGCGGATGGGCGTGAACATGCCGGTGTAGGTGGCCGGGTTCGAGCGTGGCGTGCGCCCGATCGCGCTCTGGTCGATGTCGACCACCTTGTCGTAGAGATCCAGCCCCGAGTAGCGCTCGTGCGGCGACGGCGTCTCGGAGGCGCGGTTGAGTTCGCGCGCCAGCAGCTTGTAGAGCGTGTCGTTGATCAGCGTCGACTTGCCCGAGCCCGACACCCCGGTAACGCAGACGAACAAGCCGGCCGGCAGCTCCAGATTGACGTTCTTGAGGTTGTTTCCGGTGGCGCCCTGGAGTTGAAAAAGTCGCTTGCGGTCGGGTTTGTGGCGCTTTTTTGGCACCGCGATGGATTTTCGGCCCGACAGGTAATCGCCGGTCAGCGAGCCTTCGCAGTCAGCCAGGCCTTCGGGCGTGCCGCTGTAGACAATGCGGCCGCCGTGTACGCCCGGCCCGGGGCCGATGTCGACCACGTAATCGGCCGTTCGTATGGCTTCTTCGTCGTGCTCGACGACAATCACGGTATTGCCCAGATCGCGCAGGCGGAACAGGGTCTCGAGCAGGCGCGCGTTGTCGCGCTGGTGCAGGCCGATGGACGGTTCGTCAAGCACGTACATCACGCCCACCAGGCCGGCACCGATCTGGCTGGCCAGGCGAATGCGCTGCGCCTCGCCGCCCGAGAGAGTATCGGCCTGGCGGTCCAGGGTCAGATAGTCGAGACCGACGTTGACCAGAAAATGCAGGCGCTCGCGAACTTCCTTGAGAATCCGCCCGGCGATCTCACCGCGCCAGCCGGCCAGGTCCACCTGGTTGAAGAAGTCAAGGCAGCGCTCCACTGACCAGCTCGACACCTCCGGCAGCGATTTGTCGGCGATGAAGACATGACGCGCCTCGCGCCCCAGGCGCTGGCCGTTGCATTCCGGGCAGGCGCGCGTGGAAATATAGCGCGACAGCTCCTCACGCACGATGCGTGAGTCGGTCTCGCGGTAGCGCTTTTCCAGGTTGGGAATGATGCCCACGAAAGGGTGTTTGCGGGTCTGCGTGCCGCTTTCCGACAGATAGCGGAATGCGATCTTTTCCTCTCCACTGCCGTGCAGGATGATGTCCTGCACATCTTCCGGCAGCTCCTCGAAGGGCGTTTCGATCTCGAAGCGGTAGTGCCTGGCCAGCGACTGAATCAGCTGGAAATAGTATGCGTTGCGGCGATCCCAGCCGCGAATGGCGCCGCCGGCCAGCGACAGTTCGCGATTGGCAACCACCCGGTCGGGGTCGAAATACTGTTTGACACCCAGGCCGTCGCAGCTATCGCAGGCGCCGCTCGGGTTGTTGAACGAAAACATGCGCGGCTCGAGCTCGGACAGGCTGTAGTCGCACACCGGGCAGGCGTAGCGCGCCGAGAACAGCATCTGTTCGATGTCGCTGTCATCTTCGATGGGCGCAACGATTGCCAGGCTATCGGCGAGCGCCAGCGCCGTCTCGAAGCTTTCGGCCAGGCGC
>NZ_JBJNIO010000145.1:0-374 GCF_056324145.1 Wenzhouxiangella sp. YN1 | reverse complement strand
TTGGCTGGTTGGCTGGTTGGTTGGTTGGCTGGTTGGCTGGTTGGCTGGTTGGCTGGTTGGCTGGTTGGCTGGTTGGCTGGTTGGCTGGTTGGCTGGTTGGCTGGTTGGCTGGTTGGCTGGGTGGCTGGTTAGGCGGGTTCGGCTGGTTAGGCGGGGTCGGCTGGTTAGGCTGGGTCGCCGGGTTCGGCGGGTTCGGCTGGTGCGGCTGGGTCGGCTGGTTCGGCGGGTTCGGCTGGGTCGGCTGGTTGGCTGGTTGGGTGGGTGGCTGGGGGGCTGGGGGGCTGGTTCGGCTGGTGCGGCTGGTTCGGCTGGTTCGGCTGGTTCGGCTGGTTCGGCTGGTTCGGCTGGTTCGGCTGGTTCGGCTGGTTCGGCTG
>NZ_JBJNIO010000144.1:0-372 GCF_056324145.1 Wenzhouxiangella sp. YN1 | reverse complement strand
AGGCGGCAGGTCGAGGTTGTTGGGGATGGTCATCTGTCGGGACCGTCACATGCGGCCGGCGATCAGTCGGTCACGGTGGCGGTCGGAAAGTCTGAGGACCGCGTCCATTGTGTTGGGCATCTTCCCTTCTCTCGCTTTCATGGTTTCGAGGCCGCTCCCCGTCAGGACGTGCAGCTTCTCCGCCAGGGTCTGATACTGCACGTTGTTTTCGGCCATCACCGCATGACCGCCGTTGAGCTGGCGGCAGTTGAGGTCCGACTGGGCATAGCCGGGGATCTCGGCAAGCGCCAAAGAGGCACCAATATGGCGGCCCACCCTGTCGTCGCGCAGGCCGTAGCCGGTATCATATAGCGGCCAGTAGAGAAAGGCGTT
>NZ_JBJNIO010000143.1:0-2410 GCF_056324145.1 Wenzhouxiangella sp. YN1 | reverse complement strand
GCAGCTTGGAAGAGTCCGTTGATCGCTTCCAGGAAGCCATTGGTCTGGCGTGTTTTCACCCAGGCGACGATGCCATCGAGGTGTCGCCTTATCATCTTGGCAACAGCCTTCATCGGCTCGACCTTGGAGCGCATGACGTTCGTACACCACTGGTGGAGCATCTGACGGACCACGTTGACCTGCTTTCGCTGCAGGATGGCGCGCAACTGCTCGCGGTACTGCCAGGCACGTGCCGTCCTGAGTGTCGTCAGCCGAGCGACCAGGGTCTGGAGCTCCTGCCGAGCGCCTCGGCTAAGCCCCTTGGGGGATCTCAGCAGCTTCCATCGCATACCTTTCAGAGCCGGATCGGCTTTCTGCTCGAGCCGCCGCATCCGATCGACGGCCTCGGAGGCCTTGGCGATGACATGGAATTTGTCGAACGTGATCCCGGCTTTGGGCAGGTGGTCCGTGACGCCTCGGATGAAGGCCGGCGACATGTCGATGCTGCAGCTGTCGACAGCATTCGGGTCCCCGCCATGGGCTGTCAGTTCGTCAGCCAGCTCGGCAACCGTTTCCGAGCCGCGCCCCTCGGTGACAAAAATGACCGCACGTCGCTCGGCATCGGCCGCCAGGGTCAGGTAGTCGTGTCCACGGGCCCGGGAGGTCTCGTCGATCGCCAGGCTACGAACCTGGGACAGATCGGCCTCGGCTCTCGCCAGCTCCACATAGCGCTCGCAGATCGCCATGACGCGGTGCGGACTCAAGCCCACAATGCGGGCCACCGCCCGGAACGGCATCTGCTGAGCGAGCATCAACACCAGGGCCTCGAACAGCAGCGTGAACCCCGACAGCTTCCCGGCCCAGTCGGGCTGGACCTGCCGCACCGACCCGTCAGGCAGCTTGACGCGTGGCACTCGCACTTCCAGAAAGCACTCGTGCTGGAAGAAGTTGAGATGCCGGTAGCGCTTGGTGACGGTGTCATGAACTGGGTGTTCCCCTTCGAAATCAGCAATCTGGAAACGACTGCCGCGCCGGAAATCAACCTGAATGGTCAGCGTCCTCGCGGCCTCGTCAAATTCCAGGTCAGCAATGAACCACGGCGGCGTCAGGCCAAGGGCGGCTTCGAAAATCTGGGCGCTCATCGCTCCGGCTCCAAACAGGGTTCCGAGGCGATGATACCCACTCAAAATTCAACAGAGGCAGAAATGTCCCCTTTTCTCCAAAGTAGAAATGTCCCCTTCGTTTTCATGTGATGCGGTCGGGGTAGGCTCGCTTCCAGGGGTGGTCGGGTGGTGGTTTGTAGGCAGGCTTTGCGGCTTGCTGCTGTCTGATCTGGTCAACCCGGTTGCTGACGGACTTCTCGTCTTCGATTGGAATGGGCGGCTCGCCTTCGGCTAGTAGCCGGAAGGGGAGCGACTGCCCCTTGCTGAGCACGGTCACGCGACCGTCAAAGTGCTCGCACAGCGTCACGAGGCTGCCTCTGAGCCGGTAGCCCTTGCCCTGGCCGGTGATCTGGTATTCGCGGTTGTGGAACTGGCAGGTGAGGTTCTTCGACAGCTTGCGGGTGTGGTGGATGGAAAAGATCTGATCGAGCTCGCCGGCGTCGTGCAGTACGGGCCGGTGGGCGTCGCTGGCATGCTGTGGCGGCTTGGCGAAGCGGCGGTTGTAGTCGGCGATGAACTCGGCTAGAAAGGCGTTGGCACCATCGATATCGCTGATGCCACGCAGCCGCAGTTCCTTGACCAGGCGATCCTGCAGGGTCTGATTGGCCCGCTCGACCCGGCCCTTGGCCTGGGGCGTGTTGGCATGGATGGCGCCGATGTCGAGGGTCTTGAGCGCGCGCGAGAACTGGGTCAGCTCGCCTTCGCGGTCGGGGTGGTTGACCCGGAAGATGCTGTGGCGATCGGAATAGAAGGCTGCCGGGCGACCATGAGCCTGCAGGTAGGTCTGGAGCGTCTCCATGTAGGCCTGGGTGGTCTCGGAGGGCACAAAGCGCAGGGCGCCAAGCTCGCTGGTGGCGTCGTCGATGAACACGATCAGGCAGCAAGCAGGCCCCCGATCCTCGAACCAGGCATGGGGCGAGCCGTCGATCTGCACCAGCTCGCCCCGGCAGGCCCGGCGTGGGCGACTCTGGTGGATCGAGGCCTGACGCCGCTGTCGCGGCCGCCACAGGCCTTCGGCAATCATCCAGGCCCTGAGCGTCTCGACCGAGTGACCAAAGCCGTGCTGCTCAACGAGCTTCTCGTGGGCCAGGGTCGGGCCGAAGTCGTGGTAGCGACTGCGCACCAGCGCGATGAAATGATCCCGCACCGAAGCGGCGATGCGATTGTTGCCGGGCCGGCCACGATGCCTTGAGGCCAGGCCTGCCGCCCCTTCGGCGCGGAAGGCCCGAACCAGCCGCTTGACGTGGCGAACGCTCAGCCCCAGATGA
>NZ_JBJNIO010000142.1:0-10669 GCF_056324145.1 Wenzhouxiangella sp. YN1 | reverse complement strand
GACGATGGTCAGACCGCAACGGAGTTACTCGGCACACCAGGTGCGTTCGAAGTCTCACCAACACCGGTCAGCGCCGAGCTGCCCGAGGTTGTTACATAGAAATCGTCGCCGATGTGTTGGGAATATGTTGACACGTTCCGCGGCGGCCCCTTCCAGCGGCTTGCCGAGCACGAACGGCTCGATATAGGTCGTCACGCCGTCCATGCGGCCACGCATGTACGGGTCGACCGACAACCAGCGGTTGCGGATGCGCACCTCTCCTTCCTGCAGATCGGGCAGCTCGGAGTGCTCCAGGGTGAACAGCTCGGTTGTCGGCATGCCCTGGGGATGATTGTTCAGCGTGAAGTAGCGGCTTTGCATGGTTTTCTCCGGTGCTTGGTTACTGCCCATGTTCTCAAATCGAGGAGTCTCTGGGGCAGTCGGGCGACTGATGCCGTCATGACTCGGGCATGATCAGGACGCCAGCTCGATGCGACGCTCACAGGGAGAGGGCTCCGGGTCGGCCAGGGAGGTCGCCAGAAGCTCAGGGGCTTGATCTGTATCTTTTTGATCCAGAACAAAAAAAGCCGGCGCAAGGGCCGGCTTTTCGCGGGAAATTCATTTGGTCGGGGTGAGAGGATTTGAACCTCCGACCCCTGCCTCCCGAAAGCCGTGCACTCGACTGCCCCAATATGCCTAAATGCCTCAAAATCAGGGGTTTACAGTTTACGCATCTGGTCAGTTTATGCCCAATGATGCTATGATCTGGTCACACGCGGGTCACACGCGGGTCACACGGAACAGCATCATGAGCACAAAAATCGCGACAAGCATCACCATCGACCGGGCGCTCAACCTTCTGAAACAGCCGGAGCGCTCCACAATCTTCTGTAGCCGGATTCCTGGCTTCTATGCGATCCGTCTAGCGCGTGGCGTGTCATTCCGCTACCGCTACCGCGACGACGCCGGAAAGCGCCGAACGAAAACCATCGGCAAGTTCGACCGGGCAAACTTCAAGCCGTCGCAGGCCGCCCAGAAAGCCGCCGCGTGGGCTGCCGGGGATAGTGACCCCATGGCGGAGCAGGAAGCCGCCAGAGAGGCCGCACAGGCCGCCAGCGTCCAAGCTGAGGCCCGCAAGCTGGGCAAGTACCTATCCGGAGACTATGCGGCCCACCAGAGCGACAAGGCGACGGGGGCGGAGACTATCGCCCGGATTCGCCGCGAGTTCGCGGACATTCTGGACGAGGACATGGCGAAGATCACGAAGCACCACATTACCGAATGGCGGCGCAAGCGAGAAAATGACGAAATCGCCCGGTCAACAATGAAGCGCGGACTAGGTGCCCTTCAGACCTGCCTGAATCAAGCGGTAAAAGACAAGTTGCTCGAATCAAACCCCATCGCCGGGGTACAGGTTCCCGTGAACGCGAACAGGGCCGAGGCGGAAGCGGCATTGAGGGAGCAGCGGAAAGCATCACGCCGAGCGCTCACTGATGATGAAATCCGGCGCATCTACAGGGGCATGAATCTGTACGCGGAGAAACTGCGAGGCCAGCGCCGCCGATCCCGAGCGCACGGCAAGCCCGACCTGCCCGACTTTGATGCGGTGGAATATCCTCACTGGATAATCCCTTTTGTCCACGTCGCCATGTATACGGGACTGAGGCCCGGCGATATATATTCCCTGACGTGGACTGAGGCAAATCTAAACTTCAAGCGGCTAACGAAGGTTCCCGCCAAGACGAAACATCATGATGACCCCGTCGAGGTGAGCTTCGCCATGCCGAGCGATCTGCACGAGGTCTTGAAGGCTTGGAATGAACAGCAGGGAAGGCCACAGACCGGCTTAGTGTTCCCGTCGCCTGTGACTGGTCGCATAATGGATAGAAGGGCGCACAAGAAGCCGTGGGGGCATATACGCAGGCTGGGCGGCTTGCCCGATGACCTCACGCTCTACTGTTTCCGGCACAACCTGATTAGCCGCATGGTCGAACGTGGTGAACCATGGCTCAAGATTGCCCGCATGGTCGGGCATAAGAGCGCCGCCATGATTGAAAATCACTACTATCACTTGAGCAAGACGGCGGCGGATGATGCCGTGGAGTCACTAGCGGCCAGCATGTCGGGCTTGATGGTAGAAAGTTCTTGACAAGTTATGCCCTTTGGGGCTATGATGCCTTTACCGATTCTGGGAAAAAGTATCCAGAGCAGTCACACGAAGCCCGGCCAACGAGCCGGGTTTTTCGCGTCTGGTGATGCTAGGTTAATTTTTTTCTTGACAAGGTTACCAATTTGGAGGTAGAATCTGCCAAAGTGTCGAGAATACCGATAAGCCGGGCCTGCCCCGGTTTTTTCATGCCCTGACCTGAAAAAAATCCTTGACATTGTGCCCCGTTGGGCCTATACTTGACAGGCCGATGTAGCCAAACTGCATCCAAAATTCAGAATCCGAGAGAGGCCCCGCATTGACGGGGCTTTTTTCGTTCCGGCCATCGTGCCGATCAAGCGCCGTCCGTCATGGGCTGGCGCTTTTTTTGTGTCCGTCAAAAGTGAGGTAATCAAAATGCAAGCAATCCTTCGCCCGCCCCAGTTGGCCGAATACCTGGGCATGAGCCTTCGGTCTATCTATCGACTCGAAGAAACCGACCCGACCTTTCCGCGCAAGGTGATGTTTTCGCCGCGATGCGTAGGCTTTCGGCGGGAAGCCGTGGACAAGTGGCTAGAGATGAAAGAAAAGCAGGCCGCATAACCGGCCCGACAAAATCAAACGAAGTGATGACCGGCCTAGCGCCGGTTTTTTTGTGCCCGAAAAACGAGAACGAGGGATTTTCTATGACCCCACTAACGCGAAAGCCCGGCGGCTACCGGGCTTCCAACCTGAGAGATCAGGCTTATTCAAACTGTACTGACAAGTATACCACTAAGCCCCTTTCCTGTCTAGTTGGGGGTGCATCATGAGCGCCGCCGAGCATATCGTCGAGACCCTATCCGAGAGACTGGCCGCGCATGATCTTGCATTGCCCGACAATGCCGAGCCGGGGCGACTGGTGAGGATGCCCGGCGCAGGTAAGCCGCAATCGAACCGGGCCGGATGGCTGAAAATCTTCCCTGATGGGGAAGGCGCGGTATTCGGTGACTGGTCTACCGGATTGTCGGAGACCTGGCAGGCGCGAAACCCGCGCGATAATGCCGAGCATGAGCGCTGGCGAGAGCAAGCCGAGGAAGCCCGACAGGAAGCCGCCGCACAACGCGCTGAGAGAGCCGACAAGGCCGCGCAGGCCGCAGCGGATACATGGGCAAAGGCTGAGGCAGTAGACACGCTGCACGGTTACCTTGTGGCGAAGCAGGTTAATGCGCATGGACTCCGCCAACATGACGGCGACCTACTGGTGCCGGTCTATGTCGATAACACTTTATCCAGCATTCAGCGGATCAAGTCTGATGGTGAAAAGTTCTTCATGCCCGGCGGCGCGACGAAGGCCGGTTATCACCTGATCGGAGATCCAGCCGAGCGCATCATCATCGCCGAAGGTTACGCCACGGCGGCAAGCATTTATGAATCAGCCGGCCAGCCGGTAGCTGTCGCGTTCAATTGCGGCAACCTGTTACCTGTAGCCGAAGCGATCCGCGCAAAGCATCCCGATGCTGAAATCATCATTGCCGCTGATGATGACCGAGAGACCGAAGGCAACCCCGGCATTAAGCGCGCCCTAGAGGCCGCACGTGCCGTTAATGGCCTACTCGCAACCCCTGGCCGCCCTGGCGACTTCAACGACCTACACGTAGACGAGGGAAGCGAGGCAGTAAGGGAACGAATCGAGCAGGCCGAAGCCCTAAAGAAGCCGGGCACGGTAGAGCTTGAAATCGTTCGGCTTGATGATCTGCACAATGCCGACATTCCCGACCCGCCGCATGTAATCGACAAGTTGCTACCTGTAGGCGTTGCGTCCAGTCTCGCAGGCCACGGCGGAACGGGTAAGACTTCGTTAGCGTTGTATGCAGCCGGTTGCGTTGCCACGGGCAGGCGGTTTATGGGCTTGGAAGTTAAACAGGTTCCTGTCCTCATGTATTCGGCAGAGGATGGCGCGGACGTGATCCGCTATCGCCTCAAGCAAATCATCGACCACGAAGCCATACCGGCATCGACACTTGCTGAAAATCTGCACGTGATCGACGCCACCAACATCGACCCGGCCCTATTCATCGAGCGAAACGAGCGCGACGAGTTCGGCAGCACGAAGCGAGGATTTACAACCCCGGCGTTTCGGGCTTTGACCGACAAAGCTGTAGAGGTCGGCGCGGGTTTGGTTGTGATCGACAACGCCAGCGATACATTCGAGGCCAACGAGAACGAACGCGCCCGAGTTCGCGGCTTTATCCGGTCACTGGCGCAAATGGCCCGAGAGATCGACGGCGCGGTGCTGCTGCTGTCTCACGTGGACAAGGCCACGGCTAAGAGCAGGGGCAGCACAGAAGGTTATAGCGGTTCGACCGCATGGCATAACTCTGTCCGGTCGCGAATGTTCCTACACGGCGAAGGCCGCAACATGATCCTAGAGCATCAAAAAGCCAACTTCGGCCCGCTGGCCGATGATCTGCTGATGCACTGGGAGCAAGGCGTATTGATGGCCGGGCATGTCGAGGGTGTCACGCGCGACCAACACGAGACCGACCTACAACATACCGCCGCCATTCTGGCGATGATAGACGAGCGCAGCGAGCGCGGCAACTTCATATCGACCAGTCGCACGGCTGGCAACGCCTACGGCGTCCTAAACGCCCTGAATGGCTTCCCCAGGATTGACCGCCGGTCATTCTGGCGCTTGATGGACGAAGCCGAGACGGCAGGCCGATTGATTCGCGATACCTACCGCGATGAGAACCGCAAGGCAAAAGAGCGATTCACCGTCACCGATGACGGGAAGCGGTTCATTCAGACCATGAGCACCTGAGTGCCTGCACCAGTTGCGCAGGTTTGCACCAGTTCTGCACCAGTATCCCAAGCAAGAACCGGAGCGGCGCACCCTAGTGCGCCAGTTCGGCTAGGGGTATGGGGAAAGAAAGTGGCGCACATTTCTAGCGCAGATTGCAGGCCCAACTGCACCAGTTCGAGGATGACCACCATGGCGAAAGGCAAGCCGTATCGAATCGGCGAATCAGTGCGAGCCGGGGGCTTAGGAATATGCACCGTGATCGGTGTCCGGCCACCCGGCTTTATCGAGGTTCAAGACTCCGGCGGGGGGCAGTGGGCTTGTGACTGGCGAGTTGTCGAGAGAGTGGGGAAAGGTGACGCAAAAATCCCCGCCCTGAAGCGGCCCCTACAGGCCGTTGAACAACCGACCTCTGCCTAGCTAAGACAGACGACGCGCCCCTGTAGCCCCTGTCCCGCATGGCTTGGGGCTTTCAGGGCTTGCGCGTGTGACCAATGTGTGACCGATAAACCGAATTTGAGGCTCAAAATGACTAAAACTGTTGCGGATTTACAACAAAACAAGGGGGGCGAAGCGGGCAAGTCGAGGGACGTTCCCGAGCGATTCAAGGCCGGATGGCTGGATGACCTGGACGGGCGGTAACGAAGGTAAGGACAAAGTGAACGCCACCGCGCACCAGGTCGCTAAGCACTTCGGCGTACACGTTAAAACTGTTGGCACATGGAGTAGATCAGGCTGTCCGCAAGTGCGGCCCGGACGGCCAGGCAGGGGCGGCGCTGCGCTTTACTGCTTGCGCGATGTGGAGGAATGGAGGAAGGCACGGAAGAAAAAGCCCGTCCCGCCGCTGGCGCTGACCACGGAGCTTGCTACACGGCTGGCCCAGCTCGCCCGCTGTGTCGCTGAGGACGTGCCTGCGGATTCGGCGGCAGACTTTTATCAAGTTGCCGTTGAGCGCTTCAACCCGCAAGCCCTCGCAGCGCTCCTTGAAGCTGAGCGGATGGGCTGGGCTGATGGGTTTGGTGAAGCGCTGGGCGCGGCGGCATGGGAGGCGCACAGGTTTGCGCCAGGGGAGCACAAGACGGAGATCGCGCGTGGGCTAGCACGTTTGTTTTACCGCGTAACGATTGACGTTGCTGACAGTCGGGGAGCGCCAGAGCTTGCGAGTCTACCCGTCCCAGTGCAGAAGTTATTGACGGTGGCGAAATGGAGTGATTAAAAGGCAGCATTTAAGCGATTTGAATAGACTTGAATCAATGGTTTTCGTTTTTAATACTTTGAGGAAAAAAAGCAATGACGACTATGATTGACGACGCGCTCGAACGCGCAAGCGGAGCGCTAAGAGTTGCCCGCACCGCACGCATGGGAACGCGCAATTCAATCGGCGACTTAGCCCGGAAGATCGTGCGGGTAGAAGTAGACCCCACGTTGCAAGAGCGAGCAGCCGTGCAGGCCAATGCGCTGGCTGGTCTGTCGGGCGAAGAACAAATTAACGCATTCCTCGCGGGCATTCGCCACCGTTCCCTTTTGGACGCCATGATGACTCAGGCCAAGATCGTGCCGGATGGACTTGGTGCCGTGCAGTTGGCTTCAGGTGTGCTTGCGGCGGACGTGAACGAAGGCGCGATGAAGCCCATCACGCGGGCCACTATCAACAATGAAAAATTTGAACATCACACCGTGGCGGCATTGCTTGCTGCATCCGAACGCTTGCTGAAATACGGCGGCGCGGAGGCTGACAAGCTCATTGAATCTGAATTGCAAAATGCCGTTGTGAAAGCAGCGAATGATACGATCATCAACGCGCTCACTACGAGCAGCACATCAGGCACTGGTGACGTGATTGGCGACATGTCTGCAGGCCTGGCTGCCGTGGCTGACTCGCCATCTTATCTTGTCGCCATGGCTCCAGGTGATGCGCGCGAATTGTCAGTCGCGACCGATGGCCGCACTGGCGTTCAAGGCGGGAAGTTCGCCGAGGGCATCACGGTGATTGGTGTGGAAGGCGTTACAAATATGCTAGTGATTCCGGCGGGCTTGTATGCACTCCAGGATCACGGTTCAGAGTTGAGCAGGAGCCGAGCGCCAGCAATCGAAATGGCAGACGACGCCACTGGCGAGTCGGGTGAATTGGTCAGCATGTTCCAGACCAACAGCGTGGCGTTCCTGTTTGAACGTGAGTTCAGCATTTACGCGGGCGCTAATGCCGTGGAGGTGACCTGATGGACGAGCAACGCTTGATCAACATAATTCGCAAATATACAGCGCAAGAGATAAGCCCTGTGGAGCAGCGAGGCGCTGACCGCTTCAAGAGCCTTGAACGGCGGCTGGAGCGCTTGGAGAATCAGATCGACCGCTTGGTTGCCAAACGTCTGGAGGGTATCGACGATGAATAGCAATGACCGCGAAAGGATCGAAGAGATACAAGCACAGATCCGATACCACAAGAACCAGATCATTGATCTGATTGGCGACGCCGCCGTGATGATCGCGCGCGACGTGACGAACGATCTGGCCGCCGAGATCGTGGCGGAGAAAAAGGCAGGGGGGGGAGGGTTGCACCCGTGATTGAAGCGTTAGTTAATCGCCCCCCCAACCGTCTTTTGCTAAACGTCTACTTTTATCAAAATCGGAGGTATTGCTGATGCGCCAACGTGGCCGCAAAAGCCCGCTAACCGCCGTTGACCCAAGCCCGACACCAACGGCATGGGTATCACCGCCTAGCTCACTTGGCGACGATGCGGCTGCCGTGTGGCGGCGTGTGGTGGCGTCCATGCCATCGGACTGGTTCAGGCCAGAGCACAGGGATATGTTGGCGTCGTTTTGCCGCCATGCTGCGAACGCGGAAAAGTTCGGCCAGCTGCTGGATGAGGCCGCTATTGATTTAGCTGATGGCGATAGCATTCTTGCTGCAAACCGCTTGTCGCTGATGGCTGATCGTGAATCACGCGCAGCGCTGGCTCTGGCCCGTTCGATGCGGATCACTCACCAAGCAACTGTGGAGCCGAAGACGGCAGGCCGCCGCCGAGCCAATAGGAGCCGGTCGGCCATCAACTGGGGGGATGCGTAATGACTCGCCGAGCACAAGCAAAGCAGCTGCCCCTGGCCGTCCGACTGGCTGAGTTGTTCAACGGCGACCGAGGACTACCTTACGCGGTATGGTCAAAGCAATTCCCGCTGTACGGCTGGGCATCGACGGACATCGACGGTTGGGCGCTCTGGTGGCCTCCGATTGAAAGTCTGTGGCACAAGTACGGACGGCACGAAGAGATCCCGCCTGGCGCGTCTCAGGATGACCTTGATGCTGTGGCTTTCATGCGTCGCCTTCATGACGAGTTCCGAGCCGCGACGGCCTAAGCCACAAGCCACACCCGAGAAGCCCGGCCACAGTGCCGGGTTTTTCATGCCGTCTATGGATACTAAAGTATCCGCTCTGGTGCTTCACCTGTCGCAACTGTCGCAGGTTTAGCTGTCGCAGACTCACCAGCAACAGCCAAGGCGAGCTGTCGCCGCTGGAGATCGGGCTGCATGTGCATGACGCCATAGAAAAAGGAAAGTGGGGCAAGGGTCGCCGCGCGTACGCGCAAAGGATTGGCAAAACGGAACAGTTTATCGGCCAACTAGCCAAGGCCGGTGAAGTGTCCCGGAAAACTAAAGTTGACTTTAGTCTTTGCCACCAGAAAACCCAGCACCTATCCGCAATTCACGCCCTGCCCGAGGCATGCTGGCAAGAGGCCGTAGAGACTATGCCTGCCCGACGATCCAGTCGTCGTATGCCCTGGATAATTTGTTATCCGCTATGGCCTCGATGAGCAGCACCCGCGCCGCCTGACTGGTGCGCTTGCCCTTGCCCTTGTCCGTGCCCACCTTGTCCGGCAATCGCGCCTGTAGCCATTCACGCGCCGCCTGAGCAGCATTGTCGGGATCCTGCCCGAGCTTGATCGTCAGCATGACGGCTAAAATAGTATCCGCGCTGATCGTGGTTCGCTGTTCGCCTAATCGGATATGCAGCCGTATCTGGTTCATGGTGCGGCCCTGCTGTTAGTGTGGATAAAATATTATCACACTTTGCAGGGTAGTGGATAGAATATTATCCACGTTCCGGGCTTTTTCTTTCGAGCCCACGGCAAGCGCCGCACCAATGCCGACAAGCGCAAGGCGGTGATGACGCTGCTGGAGGATGACGAGTGGTCGCAGTGGAGTAATCGTGAAATTGCCCGGCAGTGCCATGTTGACGAGGGCACTGTTCGGAAATATCGCGGCGAACTCACTGCGGAAAATCCGCAGTCAGACGACACCCCGCCCCGCACCTACACCACCAAGCACGGCACCACGGCCACCATGAACACCACCAACATCGGCAAACGCAAAGCCGATGAAGCACCACCAGAGACCGCAGATTCGCCGCCCGACCTGACTGCACAGGAACGCTCCGACCATATCGCGGAGTGGATCAGGCTTGTGGAGGAAAAGCAGGAGCGGGAAAATCAGATGCGGCAAGTTGCCGCACCTGAATCTGGCGTTGGGTACAAGAAACCTCCGCCGCAAACTGAGAGAGGAACCCGCGCCGCTGCCCGCGAGCTAGGAATAGACGAGCGCCAAGCCCGCCGCGCCAAGCTAATCTCCAGCATATCCGAAGATGCCAAGAAGGCAGCCGGATACAGTTTTATCCAATCACCCAGTCCGTGTATGCCGCGGATAACTGTTTATCCGCGATGGCCTCAATCAGCAGCACCCGCGCCGCCTGACTGGTGCGCTTACCCTTACCCTTGTCAGTCCCTACCTTGTCCGGCAATCGAGCCTGTAGCCATTCACGCGCCACCTGAGCAGCATTGTCTGGATCCTGCCCGAGCTTGATAGCGAGCATGGCGGCTAAAATAGTATCCACGCTGATCGTGGTTCGCTGTTCGCCTAATCGGATATGCAGCCGTATCTGGTTCATGGTGCGGCCCTGCTGTCAGTGTGGATAAAATAGTATCACACCTTGCGGGGTAGTGGATAGAATATTATCCAGGCCCGCGCCATACGGCGGGCCGGGGAGCTGCTGAATCAGATAGAGCCGGCCACGAAACACAACGCCAGAAAAACAGAGGGCGGGCACCCGCCCGTTGTTTCCCGCAAACAAGCCGCCGACGAGGCGGGCATGTCCGACCACCAGCGCAAGTAGGAGATCGGCCCGCTGCCGTGTCAGAAAACCCCTTCCCGCCCCAGCGGTAACATTCTGGTCACACGCGCCCCGAAATCCCCGTTTCAGCCAAGAAAAAGGCCGCTCGATGGCGGCCCTAAATGCTTGATATTGCGGGAAAATTAGTGGTCGGGGTGAGAGGATTTGAACCTCCGGCCCCTGCCTCCCGAAGACAGTGCTCTACCAGGCTGAGCTACACCCCGACGAAGCCGGCTATTCTAGGATAATTTACCCCTGCTGACAAGCGCGTGTCCTGGTTTGTTAGCCCAAAGCACTAATGTCCCCTTTCCACAAAGTTAAAGTGTCCCCTTTTTGGTCTGACAAGGAGCGGGGCCATGGATCGGGAGACGATTGCCAGGAGTCACCGGGAGTGGGATCGGGTGGGTGGCATCCGGAAGGTGGTTGACGGCACGCTGAGCCAGCGTGAGGCGGCGCGTCATCTGGGGCTGAGCGTTCGCCACGTCAAGCGGCTGGTTCGGGCCTTCCGCGCCGAAGGGGCGGCAGGCCTGGCCTCAAGGCATCGTGGCCGGCCCGGCAACAATCGCATCGCCGCTTCGGTGCGGGATCATTTCATCGC
>NZ_JBJNIO010000141.1:0-485 GCF_056324145.1 Wenzhouxiangella sp. YN1 | reverse complement strand
CACGGACCACCTGCCCAAAGCCGGGATCAAGTTCGACAAATTCCATGTCATCGCCAAGGCCTCCGAGGCCGTCGATCGGATGCGGCGGATCGAGCAGAAAGCCGATCCGGCTCAGAAAGGTATGCGATGGAAGCTGCTGAGATCCCCCAAGGGGCTTAGCCGAGGCGCTCGGCAGGAGCTCCAGACACTTGTCGCTCGGCTGACGACACTGAGGACGGCACGTGCCTGGCATTACCGCTAGCAGTTGCGCGCCATCCTGCATCGATAGCAGTTCAACGTGGTCCGTCAGATGCTCCACCAGTGTTTTACTAACGTCATGAGCTACTAGGTCGTTCCTATGAAGGCTGTTGCCAAGATGAGAAGGCGACACCTCGATGGCATCGTCGCCTGGGTGAAAACACGCCAGACCAATGGCTTCCTGGAAGCGATCGGAACGTGTCAACATATTCCCAACACATCGGCGACGATTTCTATGTAACAACCTC